>DAORUJ010000010.1:0-48464 GCA_035433105.1 Thauera sp. | reverse complement strand
TGATGTCCACTCGCGACACCCTGATCCGCACCTACATGGCCGGCGCCATCCTGGCGCTGTCGGCAGCCTTCGCCGTATCAGTGACGGTCAACACCGGCAACCCCCTGATTGGGGCGCTGCTGTTCCCGGTCGGCTTCTGCATGCTCTACCTGCTGGGTTTCGACCTGCTTACCGGCGTATTCACGCTGGCGCCCCTGGCCGTGCTCGACAGACGGCCCGGTGCCACCTGGAACAGCGTGATGCGCAACTGGTCGTTGACCTTCATCGGCAACTTCGCGGGCGCGATCACCGTGGCAGTATTCATGACCATCATCTTCACCAACGGCTTCACCGAGGCACCTAATGCCATCGGCCAGAAGATCGGCCACATCGGCGAGGCGCGCACCGTCGGCTACGCCGAACACGGTGCTGCGGGCATGATGACGCTGTTCGTGCGTGCGGTGATGTGTAACTGGATGGTGTCGACCGGCGTGGTCGCGGCGATGATGTCGACCACCGTTTCGGGCAAGGTCATCGCGATGTGGATGCCCATCCTGGTGTTCTTCTACATGGGCTTCGAGCACAGCGTCGTGAACATGTACCTGTTCCCCTCAGGTCTGATGCTCGGCGGCCAGTTCACCTTCATGGACTACATGATCTGGAACGAGATCCCGACCGTGATCGGCAATCTCGTTGGGGGGCTGACCTTCGTCGGCGCCACGCTTTATTCCACGCACTACAAGACCAGCGCCAAGCGCAAGGCAGCCTGAGCGACCTGTCTTCCGGAAATCGCGGTGCGCAACACCCGACGCGTATCCGTCGGCCCGCATTCGCTGGCCAGCGCCCACGAATTTTCACCGAGCCGTGTTGACCTTGTGCACGCCGCGCGCAGGCGATGGCGCAGTGCCACCGGCCGGCCCGCCACGTGTGTGTTGTCGTCAGCGCGGGATGTCGAGCTGAAGGCGTCCGCGCTCGACGGCGCGGTCGAGCTTCATCGCCGCCACGAAGGGGCTGGCCCGCGCAGCGTCCGCGGGTAGCAGCAGCGTCAGCTCATCGCGCATTCGCGTCGTGGCAACGTAGAAGCGGTTGCTCTCTTCGGTGCGATCGCAGCCAGCGAGCGGGAACCTGCCCTCTTCCAGAACGGGCAGGATGACCGCGCCGAACTCCTGCCCCTTGGCGGCTTCCACGGTGCACAGCAGCACGGTCTTGTGCTTGCGCAACTCGGCGACCTTTTCCTCGGCGTCGTGCAGCCACTGCGCAAATTCGCGCAGGGGGCGACCGAGACGCCGGGCGCTGTCAATGAAGCCGGCCATCGAGCGCACGACGACTTCCGCGCTGGCCGGGTCGATGAAGATGCGCTGGGCGACCTGCTTCAGGTCGAGTGTCCGCACCGCCCGCTCGAGTGACAGGTGTGCCGCTTCGTCGGCCGGTGCGGCACGCAGGATCTCGAGCGCATTGGCCAGACGCAGGCGCGCATAGTGCTGCGCGGGCGTTTCCGAGACGGTGTGTGCGGCTCGGTGTTGCTGTGCCAGCAGCACGTTTGCCTCCGCCCCGCGCCCCTCGCGGCGCAGCCGGGTGGCCAGGCTCAGCAGTCGCTGCGCGGCCTCCTCTTCCTCGTCTGCGGACAACGCGGCGGCGGCTTGGTCGGCCGCGGTTTGAGGCTTCAGCAGGCGACCGTGGAGGAAAGCATCAAACAGCTCGGGCTGGGTGGCTGCGGTCTTCAGATCGTCGATGCGGCTCGTCGCCCAGGACAGCTCCTGCCACAATTCCAGTGCCTGCAAAACCTGCAGGCGCTTGTCTACACCAGGAATCGATTCGTAGTCCTCCAGCGCAAAGGCGATCACGCCGCGCAACATGAGCACCTCGGGGCGCAGGAAGTAGCGCTCCATGCCTTCGACGCGGCAGCCGATGCCGGCTTCGAGCAAGGCGTTTTCGATCGCGATCGATTCGTCTGCCGAGCGCAGGATGATGGCGCAGTCGTCCAGCCGCCGGCCGCGCTGCTGCCAGTCGAGCACACGGGCGACGGTAAGACGGGCGGCATCATCGCCGTCGACATAGCGTTCGACCTCGATACGCGCAGCATGGTCGCGACCGGAAACCACCGCCTTGGCCTTCAGGGCCGCGGTGGCCAGCGCCATCGCCGGGCCGTGGCGGAAAGTCATCGTCAGCGTCAGTCGTTTGACGCTGCGCCAGCCGCTGCCGAAGTGGCTGCGGATGAAGTTCACGTCCGCACCCGCCCAGCGGTGGATGACCTGATCGAAGTCGCCCGCGCCGGTGAAGAAGGCCTGCCCCTGTGCCAGCAACTGCTCCAGGCAGGCATAGCTGGCGGGGTTCATGTCCTGCAGTTCGTCGACGATCACGACGCGGTATTTCGGCAGCGCTGGCGGGGGCGATTCGCCGTCGCTCAGCAGACATGCGAGGTCGTAGGTGGCGTCGAAGCCAGTGCGCCAGTCACAGCCGTCGCCGTCACCGGCCCGTTCCTTTTCGAGCTGGCGGTAGAGGGAGAAGGCACCTTCCGGAATGTCGAGTGCGTCCGCACGCCCGACCACGGTTTCGTCCTCGTCCAGCGTCGAGCGCACGAGCTGAGTCTTCAACTGACGTGCGATCTTCAAAAAGTCGGCGATCTGCGCGTTGTGCTCGGGCAGCCACAATTCGCGCGGCGACGCGCGCAAGGCGTTGAGCCGCTGCAGTTCGGCGACGGCAGCGCGCACATGGGGCGCCACCGCCTCGAAGGTTTCGAGAAAAGGCGTTTCACGCCCTTCGATGTCACGCAAGGTGTCTCGGGCAAATTCGTCGAAGGTGGTGCAACGCACACGGCGCGCGAGCCTGGATTCCAGGCCGATCTCAATCAGCCGGCGCTGCAGCACACGGGCGGCCTCGGCAGAGAAGGTCAGCACGACGATGTGCTCGGGTGCCACACCACGCGTGATCGATTCGGCGATGCGCAGTGCCAGGGTCGTGGTCTTGGCCGCGCCCGCATTCGCCATGGCGATCACATGGCGTGCGTTGTGGGTCTGGATCTCGGTCTGCTCGCCGGTCGGAGCAAAGCCCTTGGGCTGGAAACGGGGGGTGGTGCGCGCGGTTTCAGAAGCAGACGGGGGCATGGTACGGGTCATGGCGTGGTATCGGTAACGGACAGCAATGGCGAGCGCGGGTGTAAGCAGAGGGACTTCGATCTGCTCCCCTGACGACGTCGCCTCTGCTGGATGAGCACAAGCATAGTCGACGGCGCCACCGGCTCATGTGCGCATCGCTCATAATTGCTTATGCGTCGCCAAATCCCTGACCGCCCCGTCTCTCCGCGCCCCTTGTCCGCCTTGCGCGGCCTGGTTCCTTTCCTGCGCCCTTACCGCGCCCGCATCGCGCTTGCCATTGCGCTGTTGTGCCTGGCCTCGGCAACCATCCTGGTGGTGCCACTGGCCTTTCGCGACCTGCTCGACTCGGGCTTCGGCGGTGGCGTGAAGGCGGATGGCGGTCTGTTCGGGGCGGGCAGCCTCAATGGCCAGTTTCTCGGCCTGTTCGCGCTGGCGGCGCTGTGGGCGCTGACCGTGGCGGCGCGCTATTACACCGTGTCGTGGGTGGGCGAACGGGTAACGGCGGACTTGCGCAGCGCAGTGTATGCGCGCGTGCTCGGCCAGTCGCCGCAGTTCTTCGAGACGCTGCAGACCGGTGAGGTGCTGTCGCGCCTGACGGGCGACACCACGCTGATCCAGACCGTGGTCGGCAGCTCGGTATCGATGGGCTTGCGCAGCCTGTTCCAGTTCATCGGCGGCATGATCATGCTGGCGGTGACCAGCGTGCACCTGTTCGGACTGATCTTCGGCCTGATGGCGCTGCTGACGCTGCCGATCGTCGCCATCGGCCGCCGCGTGCGCAAGCTGTCGCGCGAATCACAGGATCGCATCGCCGACGCTTCCGCGCTGGCGGCCGAAATTCTCAACGCAACACCGACGGTGCAGGCCTTCACCCAGGAGCACAACGAAGCCCGCCGCTTTGCCGAGCGCAGCGAGAGCAGCTTTGTGACCGCCGTGCGCCGCACGCGAGTACGCGCGATGCTGACCGCGCTGATCATCGGCGCGGTGATGGGCACCATCATCTTCGTGCTGTGGATCGGTGCACAGCAGGTGCAGTCCGGCCGGCTGAGTGTCGGCGAACTGGGGGCCTTCGTGCTGTATGCGGCGCTGGTGGCAGGGGGCGCGGGGACGCTGGCCGAAGTGTGGGGCGATGTGATGCGCGCCGGTGGCGCCACCGAGCGCCTGCTGGAGCTGCTGCACGCCGAGCCCGCCATCCGCGAGCCCGCCGCCCCCGCATCGCTGGAACCGGCCGCACAGGTCGGCATCCGCTTCGAGCACGTCGGCTTCTCCTACCCTGCGCGACCGAAAGTGCGGGCGCTCGACGACATCTGCCTCGACATCGCCCCGGGCGAACGGGTGGCGCTGGTGGGGCCGTCCGGCGCGGGCAAGACCAGTCTGTTTCAGGTGCTGCTGCGCTACTACGAGGTGTCGACCGGCTGCATCCGCGTCAACGGCCACGACATCCGCGAACTGGCGCTGCACGACTTGCGCGGCGACATCGCCATCGTGCCGCAGGACCCGGTCATCTTTTCGGCCAGCGCGATGGAGAACATTCGCTACGGCCGCCCATCAGCGAGTGACGATGAGGTGGTCACGGCGGCACGTGCGGCCGCTGCGGATGAATTCATCACGCGTCTGCCCGAGGCCTATGCCAGCTTTCTCGGCGAGCGCGGCACCCGGCTGTCGGGTGGTCAGCGCCAACGCATCGCCATTGCGCGGGCGATCCTGAAAGGCGCGCCCGTGCTGCTGCTGGACGAGGCCACCAGCGCGCTGGATGCCGAATCGGAAATCCACGTGCAGCAAGGTCTGGCGGCGGCGATGCAGGGCCGCACGACGCTGATCATCGCCCACCGCCTGGCGACGGTGCAGCAGGTGGACCGCATCGTGGTGATGGAAGAAGGGCGCATCGTCGAAACCGGCACACCGGCCGACCTGCGCCGGCAGGGCGGTTTGTATGCCCGGCTGGCGGCGTTGCAGCTCGACCTGTGAGCGGTGGGCCCGGACACCGGGTCACATCTCTCGCAGCGCTGCAGAAATAGTAAAGGCGGATCCCGGCGTCGGAAAGGCAATCGTGATGTCACGCTCAATTGTGCTTAAAAGCGGTAACCGACCTGCACGCCGCCATACAGGTTGCGGCCAGGACCGGGTTCGTAGTAACGCCCGTTACGGTCGCCGACGATGACCGAAGCGACATGCTTGCGATCAAACACGTTGTCCAGCCTCAAGGTCTGGCCGAAGGTCCAGGGGCCCGACTGCTGTTCGGCGACCAGTCGCAGGTTGAACAAAGTGTAGGCCGGCGCAGCCTTGTCCTCGTTCATGTCGTTAACCTCGACTGCGCTACGATGCACCACCTCCATCGCCGTGCTCAACCCAGCCATCGGTTTCCAGGCCACTTCGCCCCAGGCCGACACGCGTGGCACACCGGGAATCCGCTTGCCCTCCGGAACCGAACCAAAGGCCTCGTCGTAGAGTGCGCGCATCACGGTCAGCGCGCCGCGTGCGCTGACCGTACGGGTGAGCTCGGTTTCGACCGCGAACTCCAGACCCTGACGCAGTGTCGTGCCTGCGTTCTTGTACGAGGAACGACCGCCGCTGGACACGTCGATGACGATCTCATCTTCGGTATGGATCTGGAACGCAGCCAGATTGACGCGGGTGCGTTCACCGACATAAGCCTTCAGACCGAGCTCGAACTGGCGGCTGGTAGAGGGCTGCAGGCCGAGATTGAAACCCCCTGTCGACGCGTAGGCGATCTCGCCCAGGGTCGGGGTCTCGAACCCGGTGCCGTAGCTGGCATACAGATTGAGCAACGGGGTGGCACGCCACAGCACACCCACTGCCGGCGCAGTCTTGCGATAACGCACTGAACCGCTGTCGTCGCCGTTGAGCCCAACAATGTAATGGTCGTCCACATCGAAGCGCACATTGCTGCGTCGCAAGCCGAGCGACCAGTCCCAGTCACCCTGCTGCCAGGCCGCCTGGATGTAGGGATCGGTACTGGTCACAGTATTGATCTCGTCGCGACGCCGGTCTCCCTTGACACCCAGCGTGTTACCGATGAAGTTTTGATAGCCCTGGCGATCATCTTCGGCGCGATCGTGGTCCACGCCGGCAGTCACGGTGAGCTTGCCGGGGCCAACTTCGCGCTGCGTGATCCAGCGCAGGCCTAGGCCATGAAAGCTGCGCTCGAAGTCGATGATCCCGCCCGCGTGGGTCTCCGGAGTCTGGAAGGCTTTGGGAATGGACTGGTACTGGATGACGTTGCGCTGCCCCGCGTAAGCCTGAACCTGCAGCCGGTCCTCGCCGAAGCGGCGCTCATACACCGCCCCACCCTGGACGTGGCTGATGGACTTGCGCGTTTTGTATTGCAGGGCAACGGGCTCGACCGCGTTTTCGTCGCGCTGATAAGTCTCCCAGGTAATGCCCAGCGGATCTTCGGTATCCGGCTGGTGGAAATTGCTGGCGAGCAGGGTAAGCGTGCTGTCCTCGTCCGGCGCAAGCGTAATCTTGGCGAAGCTCTGGTCCCGACGAACTGCGCTATAACTGCGCTCGCCATCCGTTTCGAAGCGCGATGCGTCGAGCACAAAGCCGACGCCATTCTTCTCACCCTCGGCACCAATGCCGATTTTGTACGTGTCATGCGCACCGCCAAACAGGCTGGCACGGATGCGCGGCGCACCTTTTCCGTCGCGTGAGAACAACTGGATGACACCACCGGCATGGTTGCCATACACGGTGGCAAAGGGGCCGCGCAGGACTTCAATGCGCTCGGCGGCATCGAGATTGAATGTGGCGGCCTGGCCTTGACCGTCAGGATTGCTGGCGGGAATACCGTCGGTGATCAGCTTGACGCCTCGCACCCCGAAAGCGGCACGCGCGCCGAAGCCCCGCACCGAAATCTGCAGGTCCTGGGCGTAATTCTGGCGGTTCTGAACAACAACACCGGGCACGCTGCCGAGCACTTCGGAAACGTTGACCCGGAGGCCCTCGCCGCTGCTCTCACCGAGTTGCACGGTATCGATCGAGTACGGCACATCAAAGGGCGAGACCTCAACGCGGCTGCCGGTAATGACCATGGTGCCAAGCGTCATTTCAGGCTCGGCAGCGCTGGCGGAGGTCGCCGCCAATGCGCACAGCACGGCGAGACACAGGCGCGTCGGCGCGAGGTGCTCATAACTGATTCGGCCATGGCTGGCAAGTGAGCGAATGCGGGATGTACGGGACATGGTGAATGATCTCTCCTCGGGTTGCTTTGCCGCAACGATGGCGTCAGTTTGGGGTGAGCGCTCGGCGCCCGTCACCGTAGAAAACGCCAGTTCTGCCTCATGAAAATCATGAGACTGGCTTGCACCCCGCGCCTGTGCCCTCACTGAACACAGGAAGCGCGCAAACGCTCCTTGACGGAGGATTCGCTGCCAATTGGCGGCCTTGCGGCTCGGGCTGTGACGTAGCTCACGCTCGCAGTGACACGCGCTTGCCATCAGCGCCACAGCACGAAATGATGCAGCGATGGATATTCTCGCTTACGTCGGAACCATGCAGACCCCTACGATTCTCGACACCGAACCTGGCCTGGCCGCAGCGGTATTTGACCGCGCTCGCGAAGGCATGGTGGTGACCGATGAGGAAGGGCGCATCGTTGAGGTTAACCCGGCCTTTACCCGCATCACCGGCTTCACGCGTGACGAGGTGCTTGGAAGCAATCCTCGGCTGTTACGCTCGGGCTGCCATCCGCCCGAGTTCTATCAGGCCATGTGGCAAAGCCTGCAGACCAGTGGCCACTGGCAGGGTGAGGTGTGGAATCGGCGCCGGGATGGCGAGTTGTATGCCGAACTGCTCACCATCGACGCCGTGCGCGACTCGCGTGGACAGATCCGGCACTATCTGGGGCTGTTCTCGGACATCTCGCTGCAAAAGGAACATGAGCGCCAGCTCGAGCGCATTGCCCACTACGATGCGCTGACTGCGCTCCCCAACCGCGCACTGTTTGCGGATCGCCTGCAGCAGGCGATGTTGCGCGCCGACCGCAGCGGCGTGCCGCTGGCGGTAGCCTGCATCGATCTGGATAACTTCAAGCTGATCAACGATCAATACGGTCACGATGTAGGCGACAAACTGCTGATGACCATCGCCGGGCGCATGCGCAAGGTGCTGCGCGAGAGCGATACCATCGCGCGGCTGGGGGGCGATGAATTCGTTGTGGTCCTCGGCGACCTGCCGGACCAGAACAGCAGCCGTTTCCTCATTCAGCGCGTGCTGGCAACAATCGGCGATCCGGTCGTGCTCGGCGGTCAGTCGCTGCAGGTATCCGGCAGCGTGGGGATGACGACCTACCCGCAGCGCCAGGACATCGAAGCCGACCAGTTGATGCGCCAGGCCGACCAGGCCATGTATCAGGCCAAGCTGGCCGGCAAGAACCGCTACCACCTGTTCGATGCCGAGCAGGACCAGGACCTGCGCAGCCGCCATGAAAGCCTCGAGCGCATCCGCCTGGGGCTGCACCGGCAGGAATTCGTGCTGCACTATCAGCCCAAGGTCAACATGCGCAGCGGCGAGGTGATCGGTGCAGAGGCACTGATCCGCTGGCAGCATCCCGAACAGGGCTTGTTGCCCCCCGACCGCTTCCTGCCTGCGCTTGAACATCACCCCCTGGGCATCGCCGTGGGTGAATGGGTAATCGACGCGGCGCTGGCGCAGATTGCGCAGTGGCAGGAGCAGGGGCTGCGCGTGCCGGTCAGCGTCAATATCGCCGCCAACCATCTGCAGAGGCCCGATTTCGCCCACCGGCTGAAAAATCTGCTGGACCTGCATCCAGCAGTGGCGCCGCAGATGCTTCAACTCGAAGTGCTCGAAAGCAGTGCCCTGGCGGACATGAGTCACGTCGCCGAGCTGATGAGCGCCTGCGTTCGCCTGGGTGTGAGCTTTGCGCTCGACGATTTCGGTACCGGCTATTCCTCGCTGACCTATCTCAAGCGCCTGCCCGCGGAAATGCTGAAGATCGACCGCAGTTTCGTGCGCGACATGCTGCACGATGCCGACGATCTGGCCATTCTCGATGGCGTGCTCGGCCTGGCACGAGCATTTCGCCGCGGCGCGATTGCCGAGGGCGTGGAGACGGTCGATCACGGCGAGCTGCTGCTGCGCCTGGGCTGCGAATGCGCGCAGGGCTTCGGCATTGCGCGGCCGATGCCAGCCGATCAGCTTCCGGCATGGATGGCCGCCTGGCAGCCGCCCGAGCGCTGGACACGGCAGCACAGTCTCGGGTCAGAGGCTCGGCCCCTGCTCTACGCTACCGTCGAGCACCGTGGCTGGATCGCCGCCATTGCGGAACATCTGGCCGGCGAGCGCGAGGATCCGCCCACGCTGAGCCCGCACGAATGCGCCTTTGGTCGCTGGCTCGATGGGGTGATTGCCAAACCTTGCGAGCCAGGTCACGAGGGATTCGTCACACTCAATGAGCTGCACCGGCAAGTGCATGCGCTTGCCGCTGAACTCATCGAACTGCACCGCAGTGGGCGCCGTGAAGAGGCACGCACCGGCCTGGTCAGGCTGCACGCCTTGCGCGACCGCACCATCGATGCGACGGAGTCCTTGCTGCCGGCCTTCTGATCGGCGCAGGCCCGGTCAGCAATGGGCTCTCAGGCGGTGGCGAGCCGGCGTTCGACGGGGGCTTCGCGGATCGGCAAGTTGATTGCGGCGGCCAGCGTGGCAAGCACGATGTCGGCGTACCACATCCAGGTGAAGTCACCGAACTCCACCAGCGCCAGTCCGCCCAGCCAGGCGCCGAGGAAGCCCCCGATCTGGTGCGACAGCAAGGTCAGGCCGAACAGGGTGCCCAGGTAACGCACACCAAACAGCTTGCCGACCAGCGCAGCCGTGGGCGGCACTGTACCCAGCCAGGTGAAACCGAGCCCAGCGGCAAAGACATAGAAAGTCCATTCCGACGGCGGAGCCAGCAGATAGGCAGCGACGAGCACCGCACGCGAGCCATACATGGCCGCCAGCACATGCTTGCTGCGGTAGCGCGCCACGCAGGCACCGGCATAGAGGCTGCCGAAGATATTGGCCAGCCCAATGATCGCCAGCGACCAGCTGGCCACCGTCGGTGGCAGGCCGCACAACTCCACCTCACCCGGCAGGTGGGTGGCGAGAAAGGCGATATGGAAGCCGCAGGTGAAAAAGCCCGCGTGCAGCAGCAGATAGCTGCGGTCCTTCATCGCGTCACGCAGTGCGCGCAGCACACCGTGGTCGGCCTCGGCGTGCGCGATGGACGCCGCAGACGGGTGCGTCAGCTTGCCGACCAGGGGCAGAGCGGCCAGCGCGGCAATGGCCATCGCCCACATCGCGCCCATCCAGCCGATGCTCTGGATCAGCTTTTGCAGGATCGGGGCAAACAGGAACTGGCCGAAGGAGCCGCCGGCGTTGATCACACCCGACGCCGTGCCGCGCGCTTCCACCGGCATGCGCTGCACGGCGGCGCCGATCAGCACTGAAAAGCTCGCCGCCCCCGAACCCATCGCCGACACCAGGCCGATCGTCATCACCAGCCCAAGCCCCGAGCTCATGAACGGCGTCAGCGCGCTGCCCAGCGCCAGCAGCAGCAGCGCACCGATCAGCACCGGGCGTGGCCCGTGGCGGTCGGCGATGGCACCGGCGACGGGCTGGATGGCCCCCCAGGCAAACTGGGCGACGGCCAGTGCCAGGCTGATGGTGGCGATGCCGAGACCGGTGCTGGTATTGAGCGGGCTGACGAACAGGCCCATCGACTGGCGGATGCCCATCGTCACCAGCAGGATGCCGGCCGCGGCCAGGGTGGTGATCAGAACATCGGGGCTGCGAAGTGAGCGGAACATGGGGAACTGGGGCGAAAGCGTGTAGTGCAGGGTGTGAAGCCTGAGGTGCGCGCACTATAAGGGCAAACCGTGCGAGTGCAAACGCAGCGAAAGGCTGTACTTCTCTTGTGCGGCTGCGTGTTCAGGCGCGGCGCAGCGGGCGAAACTGTCGAGTGTCGCGGTAGTAGTCGACGGATTCGCTATCGGGGGTGAGGCCGGGGATGCCGAGCAGCGGAAGCGGCGAGAACACACGGGGGCTGAGCCCCTGGCGACGGGCGCTCAATTGCTGCGCCAGCCAAGCGTCGGTGTCAGCCAGGCGTTCGCTTTCGTTCAGGGTGTGCCAGTCGGCCGCAACCACGCGATAGAGCGCCTTTGCGCACAAACCGACAAAGGGCGCGCGCAGCTGGTCCCAGGTGCCATGACCAAAGACAAGGAAGCAGGTGCTGTCCCGCAGCGTTTGCCGGCGACGCCAGAACGCCTCTTCCCATTCGTGCGCCGCCAGCAGCGCAGCGATGTCAGACTCGCTCGACACGACGACGATGCCACACTCGTCGAACTGCGTCAGTGCATCACGTGCCGGTCCGCGGCCGCTGAGTCCGGCCTGGCGACGGGATTCGATTTCGTCGATGTGCAGCTGGTTACAACGCGTCTTGCTGCGCGGCCAGGCACACCAGGCGAGCGCATTGAAGAAGTCGTGCCAGTCGTCGCGACGGGTGGGCACTTCGCCACTGTCAAATATCCGCTCCTCGTAGCCGGCCGCGTCTGCAGCGGGCAACACGAAGCGAATCGGCGCCCCGCCCCCACTAAGCACCCCCGGCGCAGCCTTGGCAAGCAGAGCATCGAGCTGTGCATGAGATGGCAGACCAGGGCCGACGAAGCGCGCGAGCCACGGCGCGATGGGTTCGAACAGCGCTCTTGCGGCGAAATCGGCAGGGATGTCCTCGGGCGGGCTCATGGCCGTATTCTGCCTTTTGTCGCGATGATGCCGCTTTCCAACAACGCAAGCCCGGGCCGCCTTGCCAGGCGCCCGAGCCCGCGCCTTACGCCGCCTGCACTGCCAGCGCCGCCCGTTCCACGTCGACGACTGCCGGTTGCAGGCGATTCACCCCACTGATGATGGCGCGGATGGAAGCGGTGACGATGTTGCCGTCGACCCCCACGCCGTAGCGGTCGCCACTGCTGCCCGAGTTCGACAGCAACTCGAGGAAGGCGCAGGCCTGGGCGTTGCCACCGTCTTCGCTGGCGCTGATCGAACGCTCCTCGAAGCTGCGCACCTGCACGTCGATTCCG
Organism: Thauera sp.; assembly: GCA_035433105.1. GTDB lineage: Bacteria > Pseudomonadota > Gammaproteobacteria > Burkholderiales > Rhodocyclaceae > Thauera. The sequence goes on along the minus strand of DAORUJ010000010.1, from coordinate 36,289 downwards.
GCACCACGCAAGGCATGCACTGCGGCGTCGATCGGGCCGTTGCCTTCACCGACGAGCAAGTGGCGCGTGCCGTCGATCTCGACCACAAGGCGGATACCCTGCGCCTCGCCATGTTCGAACAGGTGATGCTCGACGTAGCGCACCGGCGCGACCGTGTCGAGGTAAGTGCTGCGGAACAGCGCCCAGATGGCCGCGGCCGACATCTCGCCGCCGCTGGCGTCGGTCACCTGCTGCACCTCGCGCGAGAATTCCACCTGCAGGCGGCGCGGCATTGCGATGCCGTATTCGGTCTCGAGCAGGTAGGCGATGCCACCCTTGCCCGACTGGCTGTTCACCCGGATCACCGAGTCGTAACTGCGGCCGAGGTCGGCGGGGTCGATCGGGAGGTAGGGTACGTTCCACGGACGGGTTTCCCCGCCGCAGGCCTTTTGGGCTGCAAATCCCTTCTTGATGGCGTCCTGGTGGGAGCCGGAGAAGGCCGTGAACACGAGATCCCCCACATAGGGGTGGCGTGGGTGGATGGGCAACTGGTTGCAGTATTCGACGGTACGCGCAACGGCGTTGATGTCGGAAAAGTCGAGGTTTGGTGACACGCCCTGGGTGTACATGTTGAGCGCGAGGGTGACGATGTCGACGTTGCCGGTGCGCTCGCCGTTGCCGAACAGGCAGCCTTCGACGCGGTCGGCACCCGCCATCATGCCGAGTTCGGCGGCGGCCACGCCGGTGCCGCGGTCGTTGTGCGGATGAAGGCTGAGCACGACGCTGTCGCGGCGGGCAAGATTGCGGTGCATCCACTCCACCTGGTCGGCATAGACGTTGGGCGTGGACACCTCGACCGTGGCCGGGAGATTGAGGATGACCTTATTGTCCGGCGTCGCACCCCATTCGGCAGTGACGGCGTCGCAGACTTCCCTGGCGAAGTCGAGTTCGGTGGCAGAGAAAGTCTCCGGGCTGTATTCGAGCGCGATCTCGGTACCGCACTCTGCTTTCATCTCGGCAGCGATCTGCTTGATGAGGCGCACTGCTGACACGGCGAGCGCGACCACCTGGGCCTTATCCATGTTGAACACCACTTCGCGGAAAGTGGGCGAGGTGGCGTTATAGACGTGGATGATGGCGCGGCGCGCACCGCGCACCGACGCCATGGTGCGGCGGATGAGGTCTTCGCGTGCCTGGGTGAGCACCTGGATGGTGACGTCCGCCGGCACGTGTCCGCCCTCGACCAGGGTGCGCACGAAGTCGAAGTCGGTCTGCGAGGCGGACGGGAAGCCGACCTCAATTTCCTTGAAACCGATCTCGCAAACGCTGCGGAACATGCGCATCTTGCGCTCGACGTTCATCGGCTCGAACAGCGCCTGGTTGCCGTCGCGCAGGTCGGTGCTCATCCAGATCGGCGCGCGGTCGATGAGCTTGTTGGGCCACTGGCGGTCAGCAAGCGCGACTGCGGGGAAGGGACGGTACTTGGCAGCGGGGTTGGGCAACATCATGGCGCGGTCCTCGTGGGCATGGCGTGATTCGATGAACGAAAGTTTACGCGCTGGGCCGCGGCAGACGATTGCATTGTTGCGGTGCATCACCGTATTTTTCCGCAGATTCATTCACAATTATTGAATTTAGTGAAATTATCTGCCTACATGAACGAAAACAGGAGCCGATCATGCAACTCGACCGCTACGATCGCCAGATCCTCGAGGTGCTGCAGCGGGACGGCCGCATCAGCAACCAGGACCTCGCCGACCACATCGCCCTGTCGCCCTCATCCTGCCTGCGCCGGCTGCGTGCGCTGGAAGAGTCCGGCCTCATCCGCGGCTACCGCGCCCTGCTCGACGCCAAAAAACTCGGCCTGTCGCTGATGGCGCTAATCCACATCTCGATGGACCGCCACACCCCCGAGCGCTTCACGCACTTCGAGGCCGAGGTGGAGAAGATCCCCCAGGTGCTGGAATGCCTGCTGATTACTGGTCAGGATGCCGACTACCAGTTGAAAGTGGTGGTGGCCGACATGGACGGCTACCAGGAGTTGCTGCTGAACCGTATCACCCGCATCCCTGGCGTGACCGGCGTGCACTCGAGCTTCGTGCTGCGGCGGGTGATCGACAAGACGGCCTTGCCGGTGATGGGCAGCTGATACGGCAGGACGTCTCACTGCGGACCACCTCCAACCATCAGGTGATCCAGACTGCAATGGCCAACCGGCTGGACCGGTTCGAGATGGGGGTACATTGGACAGCTTCACCCTTGTCGCACTTGCGGAGCCACAGCCATGGATCAGGAAAAGAAGCAGAACCACAATGAGCGCATGCAGCGCAAGAAAGCGGTTGTCGACGGCGCCATCGACCGCGCGCAGGACGAGCGCGGCATCGTCATCCTCATCACCGGCAATGGCAAGGGCAAGAGCACCTCGGCGTTCGGCACGCTGTTTCGCGCCCTGGGCCACGGCCACCGCGCAGGCGTGGTGCAGTTCATCAAGGGCATGCAGTCGACCGGTGAGGTCATCTTTCTGCAGCAGCACGGGCTGGACAGTGCCGTGCAATATCACGCGATGGCCACCGGTTTTACCTGGAACACCCAGGACTGGGATGCCGACAAGCGCGCCGCCGACGAAGCCTGGGCCGTGGCCACAGGGATGCTGCAGGACCCGCAGTTGAACCTGGTCGTGCTTGATGAGCTGACCTACATGCTCAAGTACAACTACCTCGACACCGCCGAGGTAGTCCGCGCCATCCAGGCACGTCCGCCGATGCAGACGGTGATCGTGACCGGCCGTGCGGCAAAACCCGAACTGCTTGAATTGGCCGACACCGTCAGCGAGATCGCCGACCGCAAACACGCCTTCAAGGCGGGTGTAAAGGCGCAGGCCGGCATCGACTTCTGACGGAGACTCAGCCTAAAGGCTGATGGGACGCGCAGAACCGTCAGCCTTGATATGTGCCACTCATGCCATCCCGCTTACGCCCGCCTTCCGAAATTCAGCGCGCCAACCGGTTCGCAAACGCTTCCACCTGTGCCCAGTCGGTGAAATCAGTCACCGACCGCGGGTCGGTCGGCCCGCCCGTCATCCACATGATGAGGCGGATCATGTTGCGGTCGAAAAAACCGTAGCGCGGGTAATCGATCCTGCCGCCGAAGATCTCCACTTGTTGTGGCTTCCAGCTGATCTGGCGCAGAAACTTGCGTACATAGGGGTTGGTGTCGGCCTGGCGCTTGTGCGGCTTGCGGCCTACCGCGTTGACCGAGAAGAAGGCGTTGGGGCGGACATCGAGTGCGGCCTGGTGGCGCGCAATGAAGGCAGCCACCACCGGCCGGTGATGACCGTAGCGGATACTGGCGCCGATGACGACGCGATCACAGGCTTCCAGCGTCGATGAGGACAGCTGTTCGATCTCACACAGATCAACGATATGGCCCTCACCACGGACAATTTGCGCGATGCGTTCGCAGATTTCCAGGGTATGGCCGTCAGTCGTCGAGTACGCGATCAGCAGCCGCATCCTCACTTGCCCTTGAGAATGCCCTCGACCACCTTCCGCCCCTCGGAATAGAGCGCTAGCTGGCCGTCCTCGAACTCGATACCCATACAGCCGGTGTTGCCCTTGAGCTTGCCGTCCAGCCATTCGCGACAATAGCGGCCCTGCTCATCTATCCACCAGCGCGCCTTGGCACCAGTGGTGTCGGTCAGGGTGCCATCCGTACCGAACTTGAGCGTGTAGGCGGTTTCGGTGCGCAGATAGATGCCGACCAGGGTCGCGCCACTCAGCAACTGCTCGGCTTCGGCCTTGGTGCTGACGAAATTCTGTGCCATTGCAGCGCCACTCACGGCCGACAATGCCACCGCCGCCATCAGGGCGCGTTTCGTATTCCCGAGCTTGAGCTTCATGTTGATCCTTTCATTTTCCTGATTTGATTCGGTATTGCATGATTCTGCACGGCTTGCCGCGTGTTGGCAGCCAGACGCCCGTCGAACTCAGCTCCGCGCACTCAGCCTGCCGACCAGGCCTCTCAGGGTTTCCTGCAGGTCGGCGGGCATGACCACCACCTTGGAGCTGCTGGATTCGCCCAGCTTCTCGAGCGCGGCGATGTATTTCTCACCCAGCAGGTAGAGCATCGGCGTGGTCTGGTCGCCGATGCTGGCCGACACGCGACGGATGGATTCAGCCGAAGCTTCGGCCAGCATGACTTGCGCATTGGCATCGCGTTTGGCCGATTCCAGACGCGCTTCAGCCTCGAGAATAGCCGCCTGCTTGGCACCCTCGGCCTTGGTCACTGCCGCCTTGCGCTCTCGCTCTGCGGCCGCCTGCAACTCCATTGCTTTCTGCATCGACTGCGAAGGCTTGATGTCCTGGATCTCGACGGATTTGACCGTCAGGCCCCAATCCACCGCTTCGTCAGCGATGCTCTCGCGCAGTCGCGCCTTGATCTTGTCGCGCGAAGATAGCGCCTCGTCCAGTTCCATTTCACCGACGATCGAGCGCAATGTCGTCATGATCAGATTGCGAATCGCTTCGGAGAAATCAGTCACGCCATACACCGCCTTGACCGGATCGGTGACCTTCACGAAGGCGATGGCATTGGTCAGGATCACCGCGTTGTCGCGGGTAATGACTTCCTGTTCCTGCACGTCGAGGATGATGTCCTTGGTCACCAGCTTGTAGGCAACCTTGTCCAGATAGGGAATCAAGATGTTGAGGCCGGGGCGTAGCGTGACGTGGTACTTGCCCAGGCGTTCGACCACCCATTCCTCGCCCTGCGAAACCAGGCGCACGCCCTTGGCGATGGTGACGACGACGAACACCAGGATGGCGAGCGCAATGGCGAGGCCTTCGGTCATGAATTCTTCCTTTGGTTTGAACTGATCAGGCTTTCGCCACTTTGACGAAACTGCCTTCAACGCTGACGACGCGCACGCGCTCGCCCGCCGTGATCGCACTTTCGGCCATGCATACCCATTCCTCGGCGCCCAGCACCGGGCGCTGAAAACGCACCTTGCCGCGCTGGAAGGGTGCGACTGCGCTGACCAGCAGCCCGACTTCGCCGATCACTTCACCGGCCGCCGTACCGATCAGCGTCTTGTGCTGCGAACGCTTGAATACGCGAAACCACAGCACCACCATCACCACCGACGCAACAATCCAGGCCGCAATCTGCGCTGTCAGTGAAAGCGTCGGGATCGTCAGCAGGGCTAGTCCGACCAGCAACGCACCCAGGCCAAACCAGATGACGAAGAAGGACGGGACGGCCAGTTCGAGCAGCACCAAGCCGAGACCGCCCAGCACCCAGTGCCACCATTCGATGATCAATGCGTTTTCCATGGCGCGACTTTAACGCAGCTCGTCGGCAACAGGGTCCGGCATGGCGCGCCGAGCAGTGGGAAAGCTGTGGCTGGCAAGGGGGTGTAATTGTGGACAAGTGTCGCTTCGTCTCCATGGCGATTTTTCATCAACAAACCATCCCTCTCTCCAAGGGCTTCTGTGCACTTACTTATACAGAATACAACGTGTTGTTTTATATATTAAAAAAAGCGTTACCCACAGAAACTGACCGTACACTATGTTTACAGTCTTTTAAATATATAAAAACTGTGTACACCCATAAGAAAAAAGCCCCGAGCGGCAATCGGGGCTTGTCGACAGGGTCTGTCAGGCCAATTTCAGAACGGCGGATCGTCTGCCACCACCGCAGCGGGAGCCGCTGACGAAGAAAGGGTCGAGACGGAGCCAGCTTCAAGCGCTTGCTGCACCACGCCGGTTTCGCCGCCCAGGGCCCGCACCACCGCGGGCAACAGATGAGCCAGTTCTCCTGTCATCAGGGCAAACTCGGCGTTGAACAAGGCTTCAGCATCGTCCTTGTCGCCGTCGATCTGGTCGCGCACCACGTCGAGGAAGTCGAGACGCTTGATCTCCAGCTTTTCAGTCAGCACGAAGCTGACGCGGTCGTCAAAGGTCAGCGCCAGGCGCGTCGGCAGCTTGCCGGCTTCCAGGTGGGCTTTCACCTCGTCGCCTTCCAGCGTGTGACGCACATAGCGCACCGCAGCCTTGTCCTCGCTGACCGAACGTAGCTCGCAGTCCTGGTCGATGCTGAAACCCGCTGGAGCCTCACTACCGGCCAGCCAGTCGGCCATAGCCGACATCGGCGACAGTTCGGTACGCAGCAGCGTGAGCGGGAAGCTGTCGAGCGTGTGGCGCATTTGCTCAAGCATGTCCTCGGCCTTGCTCTGGCTCGCCGCATCAACCACCAGCCAGCCATTGACCGGGTCGATCCAGGCGAACATGCGGCGCCGGCGGGTAAAGGCACGTGGCAGCAGTTCCTGCGTGATCTGCTCGCGCAATTCCTTCAGCTGCTTGCGGCCGAGCTTGTAGCCCTGCTGCTCGGCCAGTTCTTCTGCACGTTCGTCAGCCTCCTGCTTGACCACGGCCGATGGCAGCAAGCGGTGTTCGAAGCCGAGCGACACCAGCCATTGATCACCGACGGCCTGCACCAGCGCGCCGTTGTTGAGCGGCGACAGCCAGCCACGGCTTTCCATGTCCTGGCTACCGCAGGGGTGAAAGGGCTTCTTCGCGAGCTGTTCCTCGAGGCTTGCGGCATTCATGTCCCATTTGGCGGGCAAACGATAGATCTGCAGATTCTTGAACCACATCAGAGGGGTCTTCCTTGTCGTGAACGAAAGCACGCCCGTCGCATGACGCGACCGGCGCAGTCAAACTGAGCTTACTGCTGCAGACCGCCGGAGACGGCGATCATGCGGATGACGCGGACAGTGTCGACGTCGGACTGGTGATAGGCGGAACGCACGAACTCCGCGTAGCGACCATTTTCGCTGCCGGCTCCTTCAGGCAAAGTCGTCTGGTAGCAAAAACGCAGGAACAACGCGCCTGCCTCGGGTTCCTCGATGCTGATCTTGAGGCTGCCACCGGCATGCTCATCGGTCGCTTCGGATTCGAAGCAGATCCAGTCCAGCGTTTTGAAGCTGACGCGATCGCGGATGACGGTGTGACCGAAGTGCAGGTCACGGACCAGGCCATCATCACTGCGTTCGACGATGTGGCAGGCCTCCAGACCGGGCAGGAAGGCGCGCGCGTCTTCTGCGCGGCACAAGAGGCCAAACCACAGTTCTTCGCGCGTTAGCGGCTCCTGCAGCGGGTTGGCGAGATCATTGACCTCGATCAGGTGTTCGAACTTCACGGGCATCTCCTGAACGGCAGGCGCGACAGTTTACCCTGACGACCACGGCCGCCGGGATAACATGCACACCATGCAACTCGAACGACTTCTCCATACTCAGGGCTTCGGCAGCCGCAAGGAATGCCGCGCCCTCATCCGTGCCGGCCACCTCAGCGTTGCCGGCGTTCCATGTGACAACCCTTTCGCAGATTTCGACCCCGGCAGCAAGGACGGTTCGGCCGGCCTCGAATTTGGCGTCGGTGAGGAGAGCTGGCGCTACCGTGCCAAGGCTTACCTGATGCTGCACAAGCCTGCGGGCTACGAGTGTTCGCACAAGCCGACCTTTCACCCCTCGGTATTCACCCTGTTGCCGCCGCAGATGCTGTTGCGCGACGTGCAGTGCATCGGCCGACTGGATCAGGACACGACTGGCCTGCTGTTGCTGTCTGACGACGGGCAGTTCATCCATCAGTGGAGTTCGGGCAAGAAGCGCACGCCGAAAGTGTATGAAGTAACGCTGAAGCATGCGGTGGACGAAGCCTTCGTCGCCCTGTTGCTGGCGGGCGTGGAACTGCACGACGAACCGGCGGCGATCGCCGCGGCGGCATGCGAACTGACGAGCGAAACCACCCTGCGGCTGACGATCTGTGAAGGCAAGTACCACCAGGTCAAGCGCATGATTGCTGCGGCCGGCAACCGCGTGGAGGCGCTGCAGCGCAGCCGCGTTGGTGGTCTCGAGCTCGACACCGCGCTGGCGCCCGGCGAATGGCGCTGGCTCGAGACCGACGACCTGCAGACCCTGGCCAGCTACGACTGATTTACGGCCTTTGCCGCGGGCCGGGGCAAATCAGAAACGCATCTCCAGGCCCGCACCCACCGCCCAGCTGCGCCCGCGTTCGGCATCAAGATCGTGCCTGGGCCAGAAGTGACCGACGATCACTTCGCCCAGCAGCCAGTCGCGATACACGGGCTGTAGCCACTTCAGGCGCACGCCGTACTCTCCGACATCGTTTTCAGCAGCGGTTTCGCCAGTGGCCAGCGTCTCCAGCGACAAAATCTTGTTGTCGCCAAAAGTCTTGAACATGCCCACGCTGGTCGACCAGGCAAAGCCATCGGTGTCCTCGGTGACGGTCGCTGCGTTCTGCCAGCGCAGCGAAAGGGTCGGCGTGTACGCGTGTTCATAATCGATCGAAGTGGTCGAACCGAAACCGTCGTGTACCCGCCAGAACAGGGTTTCACGAAACTCGACCCGGTCTCTGGCAGCAAGCATCCACTCGCGCTGATAGCGGACTTGGGAATAGAGCTTGTAGCCTCCGCGAACCCCGACGCGGAAATCGACATAGTCACGCAACTCGACGCCCAGTCCGAAGAATCCGGTCTGGTCGGCCCGGCGCTCCTGTGGCAGCAATTGCTGCTCGCGTGAAAAGGTGTCCGGCTGGTCGCTGACCAGTTCGTTCTCATTTTCCTGGCCCAGAAAAATGTAGGCCTTGTCACGCAGGTTGGGCAGATTGAAGCGTGCGCGGAAACGCACGTTGGTATCGAGCCCCTCATCTTCGCGCCACAGCATGCGCAGGCCGAGTTTGCCTTTGGTGACACTCCCCCCTTCGGAAAAAGGCTTGTCGCCAAACCAGTCATTGACCGTCTCACCCAGCCAGTGCGAGAACGAGCGCACGCCGCTGCGAGTCGATTCGATGGATTCGATGTTCTCGGGGTCTTGCCCGGTTCCCGGCAATTCTTGCTGAGAGGACGCGGAAGCGATAGCGCTTGAGTCTGCCCGTGCCGTATCCGGGCCTGCGCCAGGGATAGAACCGCAGCCTGCAAGACCCGCGCTCAGAAACAGGAACGGAATGCGATGGATCAGCCTGTTCATGTTGGTCTCATCGGAAGAATCGTCGCCGATTCTACGACGTCTGGCGTACGAATACATCGACATTGAGTTTTGGCTACAGGGCAATCACACAGCGAACTCCAGCGAGCGGCATTGTAGCGATCAGCGCCTGCTGACGTTCTTCATCGGGTGGTATTGCGGCTGTTTTCACCACTACCGTGCTTGCGCGTGGTCTGATGGTTTGTTTGTTCTGTTTTTCTTTTAATTTAAAAGATAAAGATGTAAACAGTCGGACAAAATCTGTGGATAAGTCTCTCCCGGCCATGATGTAGCGGGGTTTTTCAGCATGTAGAACGCAGTAGACAACCGCTTGGTTGGGTGTGTGTGAAATGTCCATTGTTTTTGCCAGAGGGCGCTAAATGCCGCTTATTCACATGTGTTCCCCATCTTCTGCCCAAAGATATCCACATCGATGAATCAGGAGCTTGAAACACAGCCTCCCGAGTGGGAGATCTTTTGTCAGGTTGTGGACAATTTTGGCGATATCGGCGTTTGTTGGCGTCTGGCGCGTGATCTTGCCGTGCGGAGCGTGGATGGGGTGCGTCTGTGGGTCGATGACTGGCTGGCCCTCGCGCGGATCTGTCCGCAGGCATTGCAGCTCGATGGCGCGACCGGCGGTGTCGTCGAGGGTGTCGAGCTGAGGCACTGGCAAAGCCGTTTTCCGCAAATTGAGCCCGGCAGGGTCGTCATCGAGGCTTTTGCCTGCGAACTGCCCCCGATTCATCTGCAGGCGATGCTGCATCAGCAACCGCGGCCGGTATGGATCAATCTCGAATATCTGTCGGCCGAAGACTGGGTTGCGGGGTGTCATGCGCTGGCGTCGCCGCATCCACACTTGCCGCTGGTCAAATATTTCTACTTTCCCGGTTTCGATGAACGCACCGGCGGCTTGTTGCGCGAGCTCGATTTGCTGCAACGCCGTGATGCCTTTCGTCATGACCCTGTCCGGCGCTCGGCCTGGTTTGCGCGTCACGGCGTGACCTTGCAGGACGATGCGCTGTGCGCGTCATTGTTCGCCTACGAGCAAGCGGCGCTGCCGGCGTTGATGCGGGTATGGGCAGCGGGGAGCCAGCCGCTGGACCTGCTGGTACCCGAAGGCCGGATACTGGGTGATGTGTGTCGTGCGCTGGATCGGCCGACGCTGAAGGTGGGCGATCGGGCTCAGGTGGGCAGGCTCGCGGTGCATGTGCTGCCTTTCACCGACCAGGATGGGTACGATGAGCTCCTGTGGGCTTGTGACCTGAACTTCGTGCGCGGCGAGGATTCCTTCGTGCGTGCGCAATGGGCGGGTTTGCCCTTCGTCTGGCAGATCTATGCGCAGGACGACGATGCCCACCTCGACAAGCTCGAAGCTTTCATGGCGCGCTACCTGCTCCGGCTTGACACGCATGCAGCCAGGGCCTTGACGGCTTTCTGGCTGTCGTGGAATGGACGCGGCGATCCGGCGCTGGCCTGGCCGGCTTTTGCCGCGGCGCTGCCAGCACTGAGTTGTCATGCTGCCGACTGGAGCGATGGACTCTCCGCACAAACGGATCTTGTGTCACGCTTGACAAAATTCTGTTCGCACAAAATGGCTGTTGCGAGGTAGAATCTTGCGCCTAAATTTCAAATACATGCGGCCTGCTGCCGCGTCGAATTCTTTCAGGAAACAGCATGAAAACCGCTCAGGAACTTCGCTCCGGCAACGTCGTCATGGTCGGTAGCGACCCGCTTGTGGTGCAGAAGGCCGAATACAACAAATCCGGCCGCAGCTCGGCGGTCGTGAAGATGAAGTTCAAGAACCTGCTTACGGGCGCGCCGTCGGAGTCGGTTTACAAGGCCGACGACAAGTTCGAAGTCGTGGTGCTGGAGCAAAAGGATGTAACTTTCTCGTACTTTGCCGACCCGATGTATGTGTTCATGGACGCCGACTACGAGCAGTACGAAGTCGAGTCCGACAACATGACCGACGCGCTCAAGTACCTCGAAGACGGTCTGCAGTGCCAGGTCGTGTTCTACAACGGCAAGGCCATCTCGGTCGAACTGCCGAACAGCGTGGTGCGTGAAGTGGTCTACACCGAGCCCGCCGTCAAGGGCGACACCTCGGGCAAGGTCATGAAGCCTGCCAAGATCTCGACTGGTTTCGAGCTGCCCGTGCCGGCTTTTGTCGAGATCGGTGACAAGATCGAAATCGACACCCGTACCGACGAGTACAAGAACCGCGTCAAGTAATCGACATAGGCAACGCCGTTCCATCGAAAAAGGGGCCTTCACGGCCCTTTTTGTTTTGTGTGAGTGTCGAACTGCGCATGCCGGTCCCGGCATTCCTTGGCACAATGCTTTCGACACTCATCAACAAAGCGACTCTTCTGCGATGAAATCCCTGATTCTTGCGCTTGTCGTTCCTGCCAGCATCCTGCTTGCTGCTTGTTCCCCCGAAACCCCGGCCGAGAAGGCGGACAAGTCCGCTACCGAGGCCACCGAGGCAGCGCGCGAGGCGCTCGACAAGGCGGGAGAGGCCGCAAGAAAACTGGGTGAAGCCGGAACCGCGGCGGCGCAGGCGGTGGTCGAGGCAACAGCGGAGAAGGCCAGGGAAGGCGCCGCAGTGGCTGAAGAGGCGGTGCGCGAGAATTCCGATGTCGCACGTGAAGCCACCGATGCCGGTGTGCGCGACGCCAAGGAGGCGGCCGAATCTGCGGCCCAGCGTATCGCCGAGGCGACCCGGGACGCTGCACAGCGACTCAGGGAAGTGGGGCAGGAGGCGATCGATAGTGTTCGCCAGCGCAATGATGGTGCACCGGTCGAAGAGGCCGAAGTCCAGCCCGTGAAGGAGCCTGGCGGCACTTCAGACAAGTGAGCCCGCCATGCCTTGGTGCACCCGCCTGGGCATGATGCTGCGCCTGTTGCTGCTGGTGTGGCTTGCCTTGCTACCAGCGGCGCAAGCCGCGCCGGATGATGGCTCTGTCGTCGACGGGACGCAGGTTCTGCAGGTGTTTGTGCGTGAAGGCTGTCCGCACTGCGCCGACGCCAAGATATTTCTCGCTGAACTTGGAAGGATGCGCACCGATCTGCGCGTCGTCTATCACTGGACCGATCGCGATCCGGCAGCGCGCGACGCCTTGGTCGAGATCAGCCGTCAGGCGGGTTCGTGGCCGCCCGGCGTGCCGACCTTCGTCCTGGGCAATCAGGTGATGGTGGGCTTTGACGATGCCGAGCACATGGGCGGTGAGCTTGTTGCCTGGCTGGGCGAGCCCGCGAAAGCGCGCGAGACCGTCGAGTCGTCGATCTTTGGCACGCTTCGCGCCAGCGAACTCGGTTTGCCGGTCTTTACCCTGGCGATCGGCCTGCTCGACGGTTTCAACCCGTGTGCGATGTGGGTACTGCTGTTTCTGTTGTCGCTGCTGGTGCGGCTGAAGGATCGCAGACGCATGGCACTGGTGGCCGGTACTTTCGTGCTTGTCAGCGGTGCGGTGTACTACGCCTTCATGGCGGCCTGGCTCAACGTCTTTCTCGTTGTGGGCATGTCCGATGCCCTGCGTGTAGGCTTGGCCGCGCTGGCCTTGCTGATCGGGTTCGTCAACGTGAAGGATTTCTTCGCCTTTCGCCGTGGCGTCTCCCTATCCATTCCCGAATCGGTCAAGCCCGGCCTGTATGCCCGCATGCGCGGCATCCTGAAGGCCGAGAGCCTGGCGGGCTCGCTTGCCGCGGTTGCCGTCCTTGCCGTGCTGGTGAATTTTCTCGAGCTGCTATGCACCGCCGGCTTGCCCGCGATCTACACTGCGGTGCTGACACAGCAAGGGGTTTCTCCCCTTGCGCACTACGCCTATCTCGGGCTCTACATCCTGGCCTATATCGCCGACGATGCGCTGATGGTGGGCATCGCCGTGATGGCGCTGGCCAGGGGCAAGCTGAGCGAACGCGGCGGACGCGTGCTCAAGTTCCTGTCGGGTGCGGTGATGCTCGCCCTTGGACTGACAATGCTTCTGCGTCCGCAGTGGCTGATGTAGCCGTCTCGTGACTGCACCTCAGGTCGCTTTTTCGGCCGCGCCTTCGATCCTGCTTCGGGCCGCATCGGCATCCGCGTTGCCCGCATCGATAAGTGCAATGATCGACCAGCCCGCGGCCGGTTGAAGCTGGGCCTCGGCGGTGAATACCTCGATCCGACCCTTCGGGTCGACAGTAAGCAGCGGCGTCGCGCGCTCGCCATACAGGTCGCGAAACTGGGTCATGCCGAACGTTTCGGTCAGGCTGGTCTTGCGGACTTCCGCACCCCCATAGATGCGGCGCGACAGGTCGACATAGCTGATGTCTTCGCTGAACGCCGTGCGGCCCTCGCGCTTGGTGTCGCGGCGTGAATCTCCACCGCTGCTGCCGACTCGCAGCGAGAAAACCTTCTTGGCGGTAAAGGTGTCCTTGAAGCGGCTGCAGGCCAGGGCATTGAGATGGGCATCAGGGGTGAGGGCGAGCAGATGACCAAGCCCGGAGATGTCGAGGTAGTTCTCCGCATGCGCTGACAGCGGGTTGCCGTAATAGGCCTTCAAGCCCGCCATGCGCGCCCGGCTGACGTTGTCCCACAGCGTATCGCACAGCAGCACCCGCACCTTTTGCTGCTCCAGCGCCTTGGCGATGGCTCTGCCGAGCGGGTTGGCACCCAGAATCAGGAAGCCGGCCGCAGCAGGTTCGGAAACACCCAGCATGCGGGCGATCCAGCTCGATGTCAGGCTCTGCAGCACGACTGTGCCGATGATGACGACGAAGGTCAGGGGTACCAGCAGGGTGGCCTGCTCGAAGTCACGCTGTTCGAGCTTTATCGCAAACAGCGCGCTGACCGCTGCAGCGACGATACCGCGTGGTGCAATCCAGGCGAGCAAGCCGCGCTCTCCCCAGGTCAGGCTCGAGCCCCAGGTGCAGTAAAGGACCTCGAGCGGACGGGCGATGAACTGGATCGCAAGAAAGACGCCGATCACGACCCAGCCGAGCGATTTCAACTGTTCGATGTCCAGACGTGCGGCCAGCAGAATGAACAGCACCGTGATCAGCAGCAGCGACAGACTTTCCTTGAAAGACAGGATCTCGTCGATCGGCACGCCCCGGCGGTTGCCCAGGTAGATGCCCATCACGGTCACGGCGAGCAGGCCGGACTCTTCGATCAACGCGTTCGACACGGCGAAGGAGCAGAACACCGCGGCGAGAGTGATCGGGTTGTACAGATAGGTGGGGAGCCAGTCGCGGCGCAATGCCTCGCCGAGCAGGTAGCCCGCGGCAAGTCCGGATGCAGCGCCCACCGCGATCACACCGATGAAGGCCAGCACGGTGGCGCCGAGCGCATTGCCGGCGCCAGACGACACGACGAACTCGAACACCAGCACTGCAAGCAAGGCGCCCACCGGATCGATGATGATGCCTTCCCAGCGCAGGATGTTGGCGATGTTGGCGGTAGGTCGTACGGTGCGCAGCATGGGCACGATGACCGTGGGACCGGTCACCACCATGAAGGCACCAAACAGCGTGGCAAGCTCCCATTCGAGTCCTGCGATCAGGCGCGCAGCCAGGGCGGCGACGGCCCAGGTCACCAGCGTGCCGCTGGTGACGAAGCGCCGCACCACATGTTCGAGACCACGAATTTCGGAAAACTTGAGCGTCAGGCTGCCTTCGAACAGGATCACGGCGACCGACAGCGACACGAACGGAAACAGCAACGGCCCGAGCAGCGCATCCGGATCGAACCAGCCGGCGATGGGGCCGATCAGGATGCCGGCCAGAAGCAGAAACAGGATTGCGGGCAGGCGCAGTCGCCAGGCCAGCCACTGGCAAGCGCCACCGATGAGCATGATTGCAGCGATGATGAGCATCAGGTGTTCGCTCAAAAGGGGATCTCCATAAGCAGGATTCGTTGCCACGCGGGTTGCTGCGGACGGCGCGGTGCCGGAATGATAGCTGATGGGAATTCTGTGGTCTGTAAGCGGTCTGCACCGGGCTCGCCGTTAGAATCCCTCCTCTTCGATTCATCTCCCTCATCATGTCCGCATCCGATCCCAAGGCGCCTGCCATCCGCATTCGCGGCGCACGCCAGAACAATCTGCGCAACCTGTCGCTCGATCTGGCGCTGAATCGCCTCACCGTGGTCACCGGTGTGTCCGGCTCGGGCAAATCCTCGCTGGTGTTCGACACGCTGTACGCCGAGGGGCAGCGCCGCTATGTCGAGACCTTCTCGCCCTACGCCCGGCAGTTTCTCGACCGCATGGACAAGCCGCAGGTGGACCGGATCGAAGGTGTGCCGCCGGCGATTGCGATCGACCAGACCAATCCGGTGCGCAGCTCGCGGTCGACGGTGGGCACGATGACCGAGCTGGCCGACCACTTCAAGCTGCTTTACGCCCGTGCCGCGCACCTGCACTGCCGCTGTTGTGCCAAGCCGGTGCAGCGTGACTCGGCTGTCAGCATCGCTGCCGACCTGCGTTCGCGTGCCGCCGCTGCTGGGGATCCGCGCCTGGTGGTGTGTTTTCCGGTGACCGTGCCGAACAACTTCAGCGAAGAGGAAGTCGCCGGGCTGCTCAACGCCCAGGGCTACACGCGCATCCAGCAGCGTATTGCCGCTGCAGGCGCTGAAAACGACGTGCTGCAGGTGGTACAGGACCGCTTCCGTGCCTCGAGCGCCGAAGATGCGCGCCTGGCCGAGGCGCTGGAGGCGGCGCTGCAGCGGGGGCATGGCCGGCTGTCGGTGTATGTCTCGGGCGACGGCGCGAAGCCCGGCAGCACACCGGACGAGGCGATATGGCGTTATTCGTCGGGGCTGCATTGCGCCGACTGCGACATCCACTATGCCGATGCCACGCCCGGCCTGTTCTCGTTCAACTCGCCGATCGGTGCCTGTGAGACCTGCCGTGGTTTTGGCCGGGTTATCGGGGTCGATCTCGGCCTGGTGGTGCCGGACGAATCGAAGACGCTGGCCGAAGGGGCGGTGAAGCCGTGGCAGACGGAGAGCTATCGCGAGAGCCAGCACGATCTGGCGAAGATGGCGAAGAAGTACGGTGTAGCGATGGACATTCCGGTGCGCGACCTGCCGCCGGAGCATCGCCAGTGGCTGTTCGAAGGCGATCCGAAGTGGAAGAACTGGGACAGCTCCTGGCCACGCTACTGGTACGGCGTACGCCACTTCTTCGACTGGCTGGAAAGCAGGGCCTACAAGATGCACATCCGTGTGCTGCTGTCGCGCTATCGCAGCTACACCGAATGCCCGGCCTGTCACGGCGCACGGTTGAAGCCCGATGCCCTGCTGTGGCGCCTGCCCATCGGCAGTGGGCTGGCGATCCATGAACTGATGGCGATGCCCATCGACCGCATCCGTGAGGCGGTGGCGGTACTGCACATTCCGGGTGTGGCGGATGAGGCCACCGAACTGGTGCTCGGCGAGATTCGCAGTCGCCTGAATTACCTGGCCGATGTCGGCCTGGGCTACCTGACGCTGGATCGCCAGTCGCGCACCCTGTCGGGCGGTGAAGTGCAGCGCATCAGTCTGACCACCGCGCTTGGTACGTCGCTGGTCAACACCCTGTTTGTCCTCGATGAGCCCTCGATCGGCCTGCATCCGCGCGATATCGGCCGCATTCTCGGCGTGATGACGCGGCTGCGCGATGCCGGCAACACCCTGGTGGTGGTCGAGCACGACCCGCAGGTGATGGTGGCGGCGGATGAGTTGCTGGAGATCGGCCCCGGTCCGGGCGAGCGCGGCGGCATGATCGTCGCCCGCGGCACGCCAGCCGAGATCGCGGCCAACCCCGATTCAGTGACCGGGCCGTGGCTCGCCGGGAAAAAATCGATCGACATCGGTCGACCACCACGCCCGGTGGACGTCGCCACGCCGCGGCTGGTGCTGGCGGGTGCGTGCCTGCACAACGTGCGCGATCTGAGCGTCGCCTTTCCGCTGCAGCGCCTGAGTTGCCTGACCGGTGTCTCCGGCTCGGGAAAATCGACCCTCATCCAGGACGTGCTCTATCCGGCACTGGCCAAGCATTTCGGCCAGGCGAGCGATGCATCGGCGACCACACCCGGCCATTTCGATCGCCTTGAAAATGTGGATAAGTTGCGTGGCGTGGTGATGGTGAACCAGTCGCCGATCGGCAAGAGCTCACGCTCCAATCCGGTCAGCTACGTCGGTGCCTGGGATCCGATCCGCGCCCTGTTTGCCGCCTTGCCCGAGGCCAGACAGCGCGGCTACACCCCCGGCACCTTCAGTTTCAACGCCGGCCATGGGCGCTGTCCGACGTGCACCGGATCGGGCTTCGAGCACGTCGAGATGCAGTTCCTGTCCGACGTCTGGTTGCGCTGCCCGGACTGCGACGGTAAGCGATATCGTCCGGAAGTGCTTGAATTGCAATGGAACGGCCTGTCGGTGGCGGATGTACTGGGACTGACCGTGCATGAGGCGCTGGATGTGTTCCGCGAGCATCCCAAGGTCCTTGCTGCACTCGCGCCACTGGCCGACGTCGGCCTGGATTATCTGCGCCTCGGCCAGCCCGTGCCGACCTTGTCGGGTGGCGAGGCGCAGCGCTTGAAGCTGGCCGGGCATCTGGCGGAAGCGGCGCAAAGAAGGACTGTACGCAAAGCCAGGCCTGTGGATAATTTTGGGGAAAAAGCAGCGCCTACAAGTGAACCCGGTCTGCTCTTCCTGTTCGACGAGCCCACCACCGGCCTGCACTTCGAGGACGTCGCCACGCTGCTCGGTGCTTTCGACAAACTGCTGCAGGCAGGCCATTCGCTGATTGTCATCGAGCACAACCTCGACGTGATCGCGGCAGCGGACTGGATCATCGACCTCGGCCCCGAAGGCGGCGAAGGGGGAGGCGAAATCGTCGTCGAAGGCGCCCCGGCCACGGTACGCGCACACGAGGGCTCGCACACCGCTGCCGCATTGCGCGATTACACCGAGACCCTGGCACGAACCCGAGAAACAGGGGAAGCAGAAATAGGGGACAGACCCCAATTTCGGGAGAGTCGGGGCTTGTCCCCTATCTCCCTTCTTGCAGCCGAGACGCGCGGGCACTACCGCGCGGAGGCTGCACCAGCGATCGAGATTCGCCACGCGCGCGAGCACAACCTGAAGAACGTCAGCCTGCGGATTCCGCGCGACCGCTTCACCGTCATCACCGGCTTGTCGGGCTCGGGCAAGTCGACGCTGGCCTTCGACATCGTCTTCGGTGAGGGTCAGCGCCGCTACCTGGAGTCGCTCAACGCCTATGCGCGCCAGTTCGTGCAGCCGGCCAGCCGGCCGGATGTGGACGGTCTGTTCGGTATCCCGCCCACGGTGGCGATCGAGCAGCGCACCAGCCGCGGCGGACGCAAGAGCACGGTGGCGACGCTGACCGAGATCCACCCCTTCCTGCGCCTGATGTACGTGAAGCTGGGTACGCAGTTCTGCCCGGACTGCAATGTGGCGGTCACGCCGCAGAGCTTCGAGGCCATCGTGGCGCAGATCCAGCGTGAGCTGCGTGGTGCCTCGGTCGAGGTGCTGGCGCCGCTGGTGGTCAATCGCAAGGGCTTGTACACCGATCTCGCCAAGTGGGCGCGCGGCAAGGGCCATACGCAGCTGCGCGTCGATGGCGAGTACCTGCCGACGACGAAGTGGCCGCGCCTGGACCGCTACAAGGAACACAACATCGAGCTGCCGACCGGCATGGTGGTGGTGGAGCCCGAGCACGAGGCGACGCTGCGCGAGTTCGTGCGCCAGGCGCTGGAGATCGGCAAGGGCGTGATCAAGGTGCTGGAGATCGGCAAGCTGGGCGCGGCGCCGATCACCTTCTCCACCCTGCGTGCCTGCCCGAGCTGCGGCACCGGCTTCCCCGAGCCTGATCCGCGTCTGTTCTCCTACAACGCCAAGCACGGCTGGTGTCCGAAGTGCTTTGGCACCGGCCTGAAGACCGCGGCGCGCATCGAGGACCCCAATGCGCTCGATCTTGGTGACGCGGAGGGCGTGATCAGCGGCGACGAGCCCTGCCCCGCCTGCGTGGGCGCACGCCTGAACCCGGTGGCACGCGCGGTGCGCTTCCGCGAGCTTGGCCTGCACCAGCTTTCTGCGCAGCCGGTGGGCAAGGTGGCGAGCTTTTTCGCCGAGCTGGCGCTGAACGAGCGTGAAGCCGACATTGCCCGTGACCTGGTCAGCGAGATCAGCGGCCGACTGGCCTTCCTGCAGCACGTCGGCCTGGACTACCTTGCGCTCGACCGGGCCGCGCCCACGCTGTCTGGTGGCGAGGCCCAGCGCATCCGGCTCGCCGCGCAGCTTGGCTCCAACCTGCGTGGTGTCTGTTACATCCTCGACGAGCCGACGATCGGCCTGCACCCGCGCGACAACCGGCTCTTGCTCGACACGCTGGAGGCGCTGCGCGATCGCGGCAACACCGTGCTGGTGGTGGAACACGACGAGGACACCATCCGCCGTGCCGACCACGTCATCGATCTGGGTCCTGGAGCCGGTGTGCGCGGCGGCCGGGTGGTGGCCGAAGGCCTGATCGCGGATCTTCTCGCCGCGCCCGAATCCGCCACCGGCGAGTGCTTCCGCCATCCGCTGCAGCACCCCTTGCGTGCGCGCCGCGCGGTGACTGACGACCATCCCGCCATCCGCGTCGAGGGTGCCAGCCTGCACAACCTGCGCGACGTCGTGGTACGCATCCCGCTCGCCCGTCTTACGGTGGTCACGGGGGTGTCCGGTTCGGGCAAGTCCAGCCTGGCGCGTGACGTCATCCACGCCAACCTGCGCGCGCGTCTGGGTGATCCGCTGGCGACTCGCGCCCGCCGTCGCGGCCAGGCGCAGCCGGATGAGGTGGACCAGGCCCTGATTGGCTGCCGCGCCCTCCACGGCTGGCAGCAGGTGGGGCGTGTGCTGGAGGTGGATCAGACCCCGATCGGCAAGACGCCGCGCTCCTGCCCAGCGACCTATGTCGGCTTCTGGGATGCTATCCGCAAGCTCTTTGCCGACACCTTCGATGCCCGCACCCGAGGCTGGAGTGCCTCACGTTTTTCATTCAATACCGGCGCCGGACGTTGTCCGGTATGTGATGGCGCCGGCCAGACCACGGTCGAGATGAGCTTCCTGCCCGACGTCAAGACGCCCTGCGAGGGCTGTGGCGGCGCGCGCTTCAATCCCGAAACCCTGTCCGTGCGCTGGCGCGACAAGACCGTGGCCGAAGTGCTGACAATGCCGGTAGACGAGGCGGTGGAGTTCTTCGCTGCGCATCCCGCCATTGCCCATCCACTGCAGTTGCTACGGGACGTCGGCCTCGGTTACCTGACCCTGGGTCAGCCCAGCCCGACCTTGTCGGGCGGCGAGGCCCAGCGCATCAAGCTGGTCACGGAACTGGCCAAGGTGCGCAGCCGGCCTGGTGATCCGACGGACACCGGCGGCAAGCCCCTGGCGGCCGACAAGCACACCCTATACGTGCTCGATGAACCGACGGTCGGTCTGCACATGGCCGACGTGGACAAACTGATCCGTGTGCTGCATCGCCTGTCCGACGCCGGCCATACGGTGCTCGTCATCGAGCACGACCTGGACGTGATGGCCGAGGCTGACTGGCTGATCGATCTGGGCCCGGAAGGGGGTGAAGGCGGCGGCAGGGTCGTGGCCGAGGGGCCGCCGGAGACGGCCATGGCGACACCTGCTTCGCATACGGGCAGGCATCTGCGCGAGTTCCTCGCCTTGCGCCAGCGTGCCTGAAGCAGCGTCGTGGACCGCGGACCGTCCGGACCGGGGCATCGGTTCGGCAGCGGCCAACTGCCCGATCGGGGTTCGAGGGCTGTCATAATCAAGGCCTGGCTGGCCGCAATGAGGTGGATACGGCGCCATTCATCAACGCAGGGAAACTGGCATGAGCAAACGAACGATACGGATCTGGGACCTGCCGACGCGGCTGTTTCACTGGCTGCTGCTGCTGCTGGTCGTCGCCGCCTTCGTCACCGGCTGGCTGGGCGGAAACCTGATCGAATGGCATGGTCGCGCCGGCATCGCCATCACCGGGCTGTTGGCCTTTCGCCTGGTATGGGGCTTCGTTGGTTCCACCTATGCCCGTTTTGCCCACTTCGTCCCGGGGCCGGGCCGCCTCCTTGCCTATCTGCGCGGTCAGTGGCAGGGCCTGGGGCACAATCCCTTTGGTGCGCTGTCGGTGCTGGCCTTGCTGTCGATTCTGATTTTTCAGGCAGTGAGCGGACTGGTGTCGAATGACGACATCGCCTTCGAGGGCCCGCTCTATGCCCTGGTGAGCAAGAGCACCAGCGACAGTCTGAGCAGTCTGCATCGGCAGAACTTCTGGATCATCATCGCGCTTGTGTCAGTGCATGTGCTGGCGATCCTGTTCTACGCCCGGGTGAAGAAGGACAATCTGGTGAAGCCGATGATCACCGGCGTCAAGGAGGTGCCCGTTGCGCACGCAAGACCGGCACAGGGCGGTGGCGCGCTGGCGGTCGTGCTCGCGCTGGTGGTGGCGGGTTTTACGGTGTGGGCTGCTACTGGTGGCCTGCTGCCACCGCCTCCGCCACCCCCGCCGGCAGGTACCGTACCAAGCTGGTGAGTGCCGATCCGGCGCCCGCTTGAGCACCGGGCGGCATTCTGATTGAGTCCAGGATGAGGCGCGGTCTCATTCAGATCAGCCCGTCCAAACGTGAAAAAGCCGCCCGGGGAAATACCTTCGGGCGGCTTTTTCACGTCATTACCGAAGCTTACTCTTCGCGATACTTGTCGTGACAGGCCTTGCAGGTTTCGCCGGTTGCGCCAAATGCCTTCTGTACCTCGGCCTTGTCGCCACTGGCGGCGACCTTGGCCAGATTGGCGGCGGCGGAGTTGAAGTCGGTGGCGAGCTTGCCCACCTCCTCCATGTTCTTGAAGAACTCAGGCTTCACCCGGGTCTTGACGTCGCCGATGGCCTTGTCGGTGCCGGGTCCGTAGAGCGCGCCCATGCCCGAGCCGGCGATTGCGGCAATGGTGTTGGCGGCCGCCTGGACCTGCTGGGCGTTGTATTCGCCTTCGAGGTTGGCCTTGATCTTGCCCATGTTCCAGGACATGAAGCTGTAGCCGGCCTGGCGGTACTTGATCTGGTCTTCGGGTTTGACCTGGGCGGACGCGGTGCCAGCCAGGGAGAGCGCGAGGATGCCGAGCGCGAGAATTTTCTTCATTGTTGACCTCATGGGTGGATGGAAAATGGAAACGGGGGGAAGCCGACAGAACGCGAACGCGAGCTACCAGAGCCTGGACGCACTGAGACCGCAGCTTTCGCACTTTGGTTCAAAGTCCCTTTATATCAGGACTGGGTGATATTTGGGTTGCATCACCTTGATCCGTCTCCCGATTTCGATTCAAGAATCGCGCGCCGATAGCCGTTGACACGTGATAAGCCACGTTCGTGGCAACAGTGGTCCGCCGATGCGGATATGGAGAAGTAATGATGCGCCGTCTTGCGGATACCCCGATCTGGTTCCGGCTCACCGCCGCCATCTGGCTGATGCTGGTGCTGGCCTGGAGCAGCATGATTGTCTGGGAAACGCGTGTGACCCGTGACATGGCCATCGATCAGGCGAAGGACTTTGCCGCCACGGTCAATGAGATGACCATGGCGGGCCTGACCGGCATGATGATTACCGGCACGGTCGCCCAGCGTGACGTGTTCCTCGACCAGATCAAGGAGTTGTCGGTGGTGCGCGACCTCAAGGTGATCCGGGGTGAGGAGGTGAGCAAGGTGTTCGGCCCGGGTCAGGCCGGCGAAGTTACGGCTGACGCGATCGAACGCCAGGCCCTGACCGACGGCAAGGTACTGATGTCGGTAGAGCGCAACGCGCAGTATGGCGAGCATCTGCGGGTGGTGATGCCCGCGCTGGCATCGCGACGCTGGCTGGGCAAGGACTGCATCGCCTGCCACCAGGTCGCCGAAGGTGTGCCGCTGGGCGTGGTGAGCATGCGCGTGTCGCTGGACAAGGCCGATGCTGCAGCCACTCAGTTTCGCAACAAGAGCATCGTGTTTGCGCTGGTCGTGTCGCTGCCGCTGCTGGGCTTCGTGTACTTGTTCATTCGCCGTTTCGTGACGCGTCCACTGTCCCATCTGGCAGGTAGTCTGGACGATATCGCGCAGGGCGGTGGCGACTTGACGCGGCGCCTCGATGGCGATGGAGACGACGAAATCGGTCGAACCGCAGGGTCGTTCAACAACATGATGGGCACCATCGCGACACTCGTGCGCCAGGTGGGAGAGGCGGCGGCGGCGGTGACGACGGCCGCGCACCGTCTGGCGAGCGGCGCGTCGGATCTGGCACAGCGCTCGCACCGGCAGAATGACAGTTCGGTGACGGCCGCCGCAGCGGTCGATGTGATGAGTGACAACATCACTCACATTGCCGACAGTACGGCCGCAGTGCGGGAACGATCCCACGACAGCCTGGCGCGCTCGCATGAGGGGCAGCAAAGCCTGCAGAAGCTGATTGGCGAAGTGGGACAGGTCGAATCCGCCGTGCGCCAGATGGCGAGTACGGTTGGGGATTTTGTCGACTCGACGCGGGCCATTTCGCGGATGACGCGAGAGGTGCGCGAGATTGCCGAGCAGACCAACCTGCTCGCGCTCAATGCCGCGATCGAGGCGGCACGTGCGGGTGAGCAGGGCCGGGGCTTTGCGGTGGTGGCGGATGAGGTGCGCAAGCTCGCGGAAAAGTCGGCCCGGTCCGCGGGTCAGATCGACGAGATCACGCGCGAGATCGGTCAGCGTTCGGATTCGGTGCAGAGTGCGATCGAAAGCGGTCTGCAGCACCTTGAATCGAGCCGCACGATGGCGGACGACGTGTCACGTGTGCTGGGTGCCGCAAACGCGCTGGTGATGGAGGTGGGCGAGGGACTCGACCGCATCGCGCTGGCGACCGCGGAACAGCGTCGTTCGGGCGCGTCGGTGACGACCAGCATTGACGATATTGCCGGCATGGCGGGCGAGAACGACCGTGCGATCGAGCAGACCGTGCAGGCTGCGCGCGAACTCGAGCAGCTCGCCGCGCGTATGCAGGACTCGGTGGGACGTTTCCGGGTTTAGGGCTGAAGTCCCCGGGCGCTGGCTCAAGGCCTGAATTGGCCGGGCTTGCGCCCGGCCGGATTGCTCATTCGAGACGCAGGGGCACGAAAATCCGCGCTTCACCGCGCTGAATCAACAGTGCGAAGCGTTTGCCCGCAGCCTTCACCAGACCGCGGAACTCGGCAACGCTGCTGACGGCTTGGTTGTTGAGTGCCAGGACGATGTCGCCGCGCTGCAGGCCGGCACGTGCGGCAGGCCCGTCCACGCCCTCCACCACCAGTCCGCCGCGCAGGCGCAGCTGGGTGGCCTCCTGCGAGGTGAGTGCGCGCGCGTTCAGGCCGATGCCGGCGTTCAGGCTTTCAACCTGGCTTGGCGTGGGGCTGCCGGCAGTGCCATCGGCGCTCAGCTCGTCCAGGGTTGCCACCACATCGCGGCTGCGACCATCGCGCCAGACTTCCATGCGGATGCGCGTGCCTGGACGCTTCTCGCCGATCACGCGCGGCAGATCGGCCGATTCGCCAATCGCCTTGCCATCCACGGTCAGGACCACGTCGCCCGGCTGCAAGCCGGCCTTTTCGGCCGCACTGCCCGGTTCCACGTTGGCAACCAGTGCGCCGCGCGCATCCGGCAGGCCGAAGGATTGGGCGAGGTCCTTGTCCACGCCCTGGATGGCGATGCCCAGGCGGCCACGCTGTACGCGACCGTGAGTCACGAGCTGGTCCTTGATGTTCATCGCGACGTCGATCGGAATGGCGAAGGATATGCCCATGAAGCCGCCCGAGCGCGAATAGATCTGCGAGTTGATGCCGATGACCTCGCCCGCGAGGTTGAATAGCGGACCACCCGAATTGCCCGGATTGATGGCGACGTCGGTCTGGATGAAGGGCACGTAAGTTTCATCCGGCAGGCGGCGCGCCTTGGCCGAGATGATGCCGGCCGTCACGGTGTTGTCGAAGCCGAACGGCGAGCCCATGGCGACGACCCATTCACCGACGCGGGCGTCGTCGGCCTTGCCGATCTTCACGCTCGGCAGCTTGGCGGCCTCGATCTTGAGCAGGGCGACATCGGTGCGACGGTCGATGCCGATCACCCTGGCCTTGAACTCGCGCTTGTCGATCAGCGTCACGGTCACCTCGGACAGGGCCGCATCACCATCCTCGCCGGCGACGACGTGGGCATTGGTCAGCACGTAGCCATCCGGGCTGACGATGAAGCCTGAACCGATACCCTGGCGTACGCGCGGCCCCATGCCGGGAGGGCCAGGCTGGCCGGGCATGCCCGGCGTGGGGACGCCGAAGCGGCGCAGAAAGTCGTAGAAGGGATCGTCGGCGAACGGACTCCCTCCGTTCATTGCTTGTGTTTGCTGTTGCACGACGCTGATGTTGACCACCGCGGGACCGACCTGTTCGACAAGGTCGCCGAAGTCGGGCAGGCCATAGCGGTTGGGGGTGACCATCGACCCGCCCGCGGCGTCGGCTTGGGCGAAGGCAGCGGGGATCAGGCTGCCCTGCGGAAGCGTGGCGGAGAGCGCGATGGCTAAAGCACTGACGACGAAAATTTTGCGCATAGCGAATTCCAGGCGGTCTTGAGTGTTGTTTGAACTGAGGGGTGGACGTCGGATTGCGCGTCCTGTTCCCGGGCTTGGAGCTATTATCAGATCAGCCTGACCCGCGCAAAATCAAGCGCGCTTTGCCAGACAGCTCAGAATTTCGCCTGCAGACAGAGTTCTATCCGGCGTCCCACTTCGTTCGCGGGTCTGCCTTGGGGCGACTGTGACTGCTGTGAGCGATTCACCAGTTCCAGGTGCTTACCCAGCAGATTGATGCCACTCAGGCGGACTTCCAGCGGAGTCTCTGTCATGCGAAAACTGCGGGCCACACTCCAGTCGATCGTGGTGTAGGCCGGTACGGTCGAGCTGAAGCCTTGCGCGTAGCTGAAACCGGCGTCGATCGATCCCATGCGCAGCACGCTCAGCATCGAGCGCCATGGGCCCAGCTCCTGCAGCCAGCTCAGGCTTGCGGTATGGGGCGCGATGTTGTTGCGCAGTTTTTCATCTTTGGTACCACGATCGATCATGCTGTGACCGAGGATGAATTCGGTGCCGCGGAATGGGCGGGTGCGCAGTTGGTATTCCAGACCCGTCAGGCGCAGTTGTCCAGGGTGGTTCTCCCAGCGCGTGCCACGCAGGCTCTCGCGCAAGGGGTCCGGGAGAATGCCGGCGGCTGGCAGCTCACCTGGCACAGGATTGCGGACGATGAGGTCCTGGATGCGCTCCTGGAACAGGCGGACATCCAGGGTCGTGGCGTGATTGGCGCTGACCCCCAGGTAGCCGAGCTCGATGCTGTCGATGCGTTGAGGCCCGAGTGCCGGATTCGGCATCTGTCGCCATTGCAGCAGGGTTCCCGATTCGTCGACGATGCGGACATCGACCTGGCGTTCGAAGAGCCCCGGCTGGCGCCAGGCGCGAGAGTAGCCGGCACGCCAGCTGCGGTCTGCAGCTGGCTGCCAGTTGAGGAATGCGCGTGGCGCAAAGCGGGCCGAGTCGCCCTCCACCTGTTCGACCATGCCACCAAAGTTCCACAGCCATTCGGGTGCGCTACGCCACTCGAGGCTGGCGAATACGCGGCGCTCGATGCGTGACTGCTCTCGCGCTGCATAGAAATAGTCCGGCGAGTCGAATTGTGTGTTGCTCAACTCGGTGCCCCAGATAAGGCGACTGCTTGCGTTCAGGCGCTGCTGGCGCTGAAGTTCGAGGGTGTGGTGATCGACCCGTGCACCGTTGCCGGCCATTGCCCTGAGCGATGGCATGACGCCGATCAGAGCTGCGGGCACATTGATTGCGGTGTCGAGCTGCCATGCGTCCTCGGTCGTCTGCCGCTCCCAGGATGCGCTAAGCAACCACTCATCTTCGGCGCTGGTGGCGTGCCGCCACCGCAGCAGCAGCGAATGACCCGTCTTGCGTGCTTCACGCTCCTTGGCCGAGTTGAAGATCGAGCCGGCGTAGCCCTCCTCAATCCTGCTTTCACCGATGTTTCCACTCAGCGTGACTTCGTCATGAGTGTTGAGCTGCAGATCGCTGCGGACGCTGAGTACGTTCGTACGACTGCCATCGCGCAAGCCGTCGAAGCCGTCGTTTTCCTCGTGCCGAGCCGTGATGCGCAGGTTGTGCAGCCCCGTGCCTGCAGTGTGGCGAGCACTCAGCCCCCTGCTGCCTGGCGTTCCTGCAGTGAAGCGGACCTCGCTTCCGTGTTCCGATGCGCTGTGACGGGTCGTGATGTTGACCGCGCCGAGGAAGGCGTTCGAGCCGTATGCGGCCGAGTTCGATCCGCGCAGGACCTCGATCCGCTCGATGTCCTGCAGCAGTACGCGATCGGGAAGCGCATAGAAGTGAGAGCTTGGCGACGGCCGGCCGTCAATCATGACCTGCATGTGCTGAGGAACATCCATGCCCAGACCGTGATACGTGACCCAGTTGCTGCCGTGGCGCTCCTGGGCGACCTGGAAGCCCGGTACCAGACGCATCAGGCGGGCCAGGTTGTGGTAGCCGGTGGCTGCGATCAGGTCGGCATCAATGACTGTGACCGCGCCGGGTGAATCGGGCAGTGACTGGGGCAGTCGGGATGCGCTCAGCACCAGTGGTAAGGATTCGAAAAAAACGGTTTCAGCGCTGGCCGAAGGCAGGGCGATCAAATAAAAAAAGGGGAGCAGCGCGAGGAGTTGGCGCAGTTGGGGGGGCATTTGAAGACAGGCTTTGAAGTTGGCGCACAGTATAGCGACCGCCATTGCGATGCACGGCAGAGCGGCGGACGCGGTAACATCGCGCGATGCCCAACTCGGGCTTTCAGTTATCGCCACTGGGGCCCAGACCATGACCCTGACCGACCTGCGTTATCTCGTCGCCCTTGCCCACGAGCGCCACTTTGGCCGTGCGGCGGAAAAGTGCCATGTCTCTCAGCCCACCCTGTCGGTAGCGGTGAAGAAGGTCGAAGACGAGCTTGGCATCCAGCTCTTCGAACGCAGTGCGTCCGAAGTCAAGATCACCGAAACCGGGCGCCGTATCGTCGCTCAGGCCCAGAAGGTTCTGATGGAGGCCAGCCAGATCCAGGAGATCGCTGCGGCCGGCAAGGACCCACTCGCCGGACCCTTGCGTGTCGGCGTCATCTACACCATCGGACCCTACCTGTTGCCGCGGCTGATTCCGCGTGTGCACCAACTGGCGCCGCGGATGCCGCTGATCATTCAGGAAAACTACACCGCACGGCTGACCGAGGCGCTCAAACGTGGCGAGCTCGACGTCATCATCATCAGCCTGCCCTTTGAGGAAGCAGGCGTCGTCGCCCAGCCGGTCTATGACGAGCCCTTCCGCGTACTGATGCCGGCCGGGCACCCGTGGACAGACGAGGTACGCATCGATGCCCAGCGTCTGGCCGAAGATCAGCTGTTGCTGCTCGGCTCGGGCAACTGCTTTCGCGATCAGGTGCTTGAGGTGTGTCCCGGTTGCCGCAATATCGGCGGCCTGCAGCGCACCCTCGAAGGCAGCTCACTGGAGACGATTCGTCACATGGTGGCGACCGGGCTGGGCGTGACCGTGTTGCCGAGTTCTGCCGCAGATGAGTTGTCGGGGCAGAACCCGCTCGTTGCCGTGCGACCGTTTGCCGAACCCCAACCTTCACGCCGGGTCGTGCTGGCGTGGCGGGTGACCTACCCGCGCAGCGGCGCTATCGATGTGCTGCGCAGGGCGATTCTCGATAGCGAGTTGCCTGGGGTCAAGCCGGTCGGCCGCGCCTGAGCGAGGCGAGGGCTGGCGTGTGTCCCTGGCTCCGGCTCATCGGCGGGCATGAATAAAATGGGCCGCATTTGCGGCCCATTGTTTACGACGAAGCGGCGTTCAGGCCTCGCTTAACCTGCCTTCTTGGTCGTTGCGCGCTTTTTGGCGGGTGCCTTGGCTTCCGTGGCCGGTGCTTTGTCCCCCGCAGTCTTGGCTGCGGCGGTCTTTGCGCCTGCTTTAGGCGTCTTGACTTCAAACTCGAAACCGACCTTGCCATCCTTGCCGCGGACGAGGAATGCCGAGAACTTGCGCCGCGTGCGCGCCGACACGAAGCCCTTCAGCAGATCAGTCTTGCCTTCGGTCAGCAGCTTGGCCATCTGTTCGCGCTCGATGGCTTGCTGCAGGATGATCTTGCCCGAACGGAAGTCGCAACTCCTGCCCGGCCCGACCGATTTCTCGCATACGTAGGCCATGCCGTGCTCGAATACCCGGCTGGCGCACTTCGGGCAGGTGCCGATGCTTTCCTGGGCAGAGAAGTCGACCGGTTCGGCTTCTTCGCCTTCCTTGGGCTGGCCGAAGTCGAACGAAGGCTGTTTGTCTTCGTTGAGCACGATGTCGGCGTTGAACAGCCGTCCCATCTTGTTGCGGAAGCCCAGCAGCGGGCCCACCTTGCCCTCGCGCAGCAGGGTCTCGATTTCAGCGTATTCGAACTGGCGGCCGGCAACGATCTTCCAGGTGCTCCAGTCACAGCCCTGGCAGGCGAACTTCTTGTAGTTCTCCTTGACCACGCTGCCGCACTTCGGACAGGGCGTCTGCAGCGTGACGAAGTCACCAGGCACCGTGTCCGATTCGAAGCGTTTGGCACGCTCGACCACCTCGCGCGCCATGTCGGCGATTTCCTGCATGAACGCTTCGCGGCTCAGTTCGCCACGTTCCATGCGTGACAGCTTGTATTCCCAGCCTCCGGTCAGTTCGGGCGAGGTCAGTGCGGTGACGCCAAGGCCCTTCAACAGCGTGATCAGGGAGAAGGCCTTCGCGCTCGGGATCAGCTCGCGGCCATCGCGGTGGATGTACTGCTCGCTGATCAGGCCCTCGATGGTCTGCGCTCGTGTCGCCGGCGTGCCCAGGCCGCGCTCGGCCATTGCCGCACGTAACTCCTCGTCGTCGACCATCTTGCCGGCGCCTTCCATGGCTGACAGCAGGGTGGCTTCGTTGAAACGCGCCGGGGGCTTGGTCTGCAGCGACTTGAGCAGGATGTCCTCGGTGGACACGGTTTCGCCTTGTTTGACCGGCACCAGTTGCGGGCTGCCTCCGTCCTTGGCGCTGTCCCTCTCGTCGTTGGCGGCCTCCTTGCCATACACCGCCAGCCAGCCCGGATTGACCAGCACCTTGCCCTCGGTCTTGAAGGCCTCGCTTTCGATGCGGGTGATGCGGGTGGTGATCTGGTATTCGGCAGCGGGATAGAACACCGCCAGGAAGCGTTTGGTGACGAGATCGTAGATCTTCTGTTCGGCCTCCGACAGGGTTTTGGGCAGGGTGCCGGTCGGGATGATGGCGAAGTGGTCTGAGATCTTGGCGTTGTTGAAAATGCGCTTGTTCGGCTTGATCCAGCCCTGCTTGACGATCTCGTTGGCGAAGGGTGCGTACTGGTCGGGCAGGCCGCGAACGACGTCATTCACCGTCGGGATGTAGTCCTCGGGTAGTGCGCGGGCGTCGGTACGCGGGTAGGTCAGCACCTTGTGCTTCTCGTATAGCGCCTGTGCCAGCTGCAGGGTGACGCGGGCAGAGAAGCCGAAGCGGCCGTTGGCCTCGCGTTGCAGGCTGGTCAGATCGAACAGCAGCGGCGACAGTTGCGTGGAAGGCTTGGCTTCCTCGCTGACTACGCCGGGCTTGCCTTCGCATTTCGCGCGAATGGCTTCGGCACTGGCCTTGTCCCACATGCGGAAGGCGGTGGCATGTTCGTCGCCCTCGGGCCTCTTGAATTTCTCGTCGAACCAGCGCCCCGGATATTGCCCGGCAGCGGCGCCGAAGTGGGCCTCGAGTTCCCAGTAGTCGCGCGGCTTGAACTTGCGAATGCGGTCTTCGCGCTCGACCACCAGGGCCAGCGTCGGCGTCTGCACCCGGCCAACCGTGGTCAGGTGGAAGCCGCCGGTTTTGGAGTTGAACGCGGTCATTGCGCGCGTGCCGTTGATACCGATCAGCCAGTCCGACTCAGCACGGCAGATGGCGGCGTTGCGCAGGCCTTCGACTTCCTGCGCGGCCCGCAGGTGAGTGAAGCCGTCGCGGATCGCCTGCGTGGTCATCGACTGCAGCCAAAGGCGCTGCATCGGCTTCTTGGTGCCGGCATGCTGGGCGATGAAGTTGAAGATCAGCTCACCCTCACGGCCCGCGTCGCAGGCGTTGATCAGGCCGGTGACGTCCTTGCGCTTGATCAGCCGCGTCAGCAGCTTGAGGCGATCCTCGGTCTTTTCGATCGGTCTGACGGCGAAGTGTGGAGGGATTACCGGCAGGTGGGCGAAGGTCCATTTGCCACGCTTGACCTCGAATTCCTCGGGTATGGTGAGTTCCAGAAGGTGACCCACGGCCGACGACAGTACGTATTCGTCGGACTCGAAGTAGTCCTTCTCCTTGGTGAAGCCGCCCAGCGCACGGGCGATGTCCTGTGCGACGGAAGGTTTTTCCGCGATGATCAGTTGCTTGCTCATGCTCTCTGGCTATGGGGCGGGTTGGCGTGTGCCGGCCTCTGAAGGGTCGGGGCTGAAGCCGCGGATGATAAAGACGCCGCGTTGCGCCTTGCAAGCAGGCTGGCTGGGCTAGTGCACCGTTGGGGTGTAGTCCCAGTCTTCGTCCTCGCTCAGCAACTCATCGACCATCAGTGTGTCGATCGGTTGCTCTTGCTGCCACAACACCATCAATACGATGACTTTCAGCCGATTGAGCGTGATGTTGAACCCCTCCAGCGCCATCGCACGTTCGATGATCAGCTCGCGATGTACGCCCTCGAGCACACCGGCGCTTTCCATCAGTGCGAGAAAACCGCGGCAGTCGGCGCTCAGGTGGATCTGTTCGTCCTCGGTATAGATCCGGACCGAGCGGGCGTCCGGTGCGGTACCTGGATGGATCTCGCGTGCCACGCGGCGCAGGCCGGTCAGCCACTCCAGCGCCTCGGAGATTTCCTCCTCCTCGAAGCCGGCGGCAGACAGCTTGCGTGCAAGCAGGTCGGACTCCGGACAGGCGTCGGCGTGAATGTAGCTTTCGAAGAGATAAACGAGGATGTCGAACAAAACGGCCTCTTGGGGAAACAGCGAGGGAAACGGCAGGCATGCGACCGACGGTGCCATGGGTGGTGGCGATCGTGGATCAGGAAGGGCGGGCGATTCAGGTTCGCTGGATGCGACCGCCGGGCAAACGGGCAATGTGTCCGTCCAGTTCCAAGGGCAGCAGGATGGCGTACAGGGCGTCCACCGTCAAGCCGCAGCGTGGGGCGAGCGTGTCAAGGTCAACCGGGTCATGACCGATCGCCTGCATCACCCGGCTCGCCTCGTCGTCCAGCGGCAGGTGGGTTTGTGGCGAGGCGGGAGGAGCAATGGCAGCGGCGCGTTTCGGCGCCCGCCCTGGCTTCGCTGCGGCGGGTAGAGCGGTGCCCAGCCGGCCTCGCAGCTCCTCGACCACGTCTTCGGCGGTTTCGACCAGCTTGGCACCATCGCGGATCAGGCGATGACAGCCGCGCGCCAGCGGTGAGTGGATGGAGCCCGGAATGGCGAACACCTCACGCCCGCTTTCGGTAGCAAGGCGGGCGGTGATCAGCGAG
Organism: Thauera sp.; assembly: GCA_035433105.1. Lineage (GTDB taxonomy): Bacteria > Pseudomonadota > Gammaproteobacteria > Burkholderiales > Rhodocyclaceae > Thauera. The sequence goes on along the minus strand of DAORUJ010000010.1, from coordinate 3,653 downwards.
CCGCTGTTGAGTGCGGCCTCGACGACCAGCACCCCCTGTGCCAGTCCGGCAATGATGCGGTTGCGACGCGGGAAGTTGTGTTGCAGCGGCGGTGTGCCGAGCGGAAACTCGCTGATGATGGCGCCGCTAGCCACCATTTCGCGCGCGAGCGCGGCATTGCGTGCGGGGTAGATGCGATCGATGCCGGTCCCGATCACGGCCACCGTACTGGCGGCCTCGGGGCCAGCGCTCAGGGCGCCGCGATGGGCCGCGGTGTCGATGCCGGAGGCCAGGCCGCTGACGATGGTAAAACCCTGGGCGGCGAGATGGCGGGCGAAGGCTTCAGCGTTGGATTCGCCCTGCGCCGAGGCCGTGCGGGCGCCGACGATGGCGATTGCCGGGCATTGCAGCCGTGACAGGTCGCCCTTGACGTAGAGCAGCACCGGTGGGTCGGCGATGTCGAGCAGCGTGCGTGGATAGGCCTCGTCGGCCAGGGTCAGGATGTGGTTGCCGGGCTCTTCCACCCAGGCCTGCGCGGCTTCGATCCATTCCTGTTTGGGTGCTGTCAGCAGAGCGTCGGCAGCGGCATGGCCGATGACACTGGCCACGGCCGCACGCCCGGCCGCAAATACCTGTCGAGGCAGGCCGAAGGCGGCGAGCAGGCTGCGCTGACGCTCCGCGCCCAGGCCGGGCACGGCGCTCAGGCGCAGCCAGTCGATCAGATCGGTATCGTCAGCCAAGGGCGGAGGACGCGAACTCAGGGCTTGCGCACGGCGTCGCCGACCGTCACCGGCCCATCGGTCTCCATCACCAGGGCGTAGGACACGCGATCGAAGACGCGGAACACGAACACGAGGCCGTAGCGCTTTTCCGGCAGGTTGAAGGTTTCCTTGCCATCTTCGCCGCGATAGACCGCGGTGCCGCGGTTGCGGAACAGGCTCAGCACATGGCCGCGCTCGAGGCCATCGCGCTCGCCCGCGGTGAGGGCGATGACGTGCAGGCGACCGGTTTCGCTGACGCCGCGGTAGATTGACGCCACCCGGCCTTCGATTTCACGTTCCGGTGCATGCGGGGCATACGAGAACACGTTGGGCTGTTCGCTTGCCAGCATCAGGTCGCCGGTGCCGATTTCCTCGACGGCCGAGGTGATTTCCAGGGTCGTCGGCTCACCGCGTTCGGTAACGCGGGCGGTGCCCAGGTAGTCGGCTTCGTAGGCGATGATCTCGCCGCTCAGCGGGTCTTTGAGCGGGCGTGCCGGGCGCATGATTTGCCACACTTCGCTGTCGGCATTGACGTTCTTGGCAAAAATGGTGTCGCCGGCGCCGGTCAGCACACGGCTGGTTTCGGTGGCAATGATGGTTGCTGCGCCGTCGAGGCCGGCCTGATCGATCACCAGCGGCTTGTTCAGGAAGGGGTCGATGATGTGCGCCGGAATGCTCGGGACGGCACTTTCAAGGTCTTCGGTATAAATCTGCGGCTGCAGCTTCTCGGTACCGCCGATGCGTCGGCCGATGGTCAGCCATGGGCCGCTGCGGTCGAGCATGACGACCTGGCCGGGATAGATCAGGTGTGGATTGCGGATCTGGTCGCGGTTAAGCCGCCAGACTTCCGGCCAGCGCCAGGGTTCACTGAGGAAACGGCCGGAGATACCCCATAGCGTATCGCCCTTGACCACGGTGTAAGTGTCGGGCGCGTTGTCGGCGAGCTGCACGCCGGACTGGGCGATCGATGCCGTGCTGAACAGGGTCGCGATACTGAGGAGGAGAGGGAATATAATTCGGATCATTGATCGCTTCCGGTTGTGGGGAGACGTGCGGCTTGAGTTCCGGAACGTCCCTGGCCAGTCTGGGTCATATTTGAGGCGCGCTCAAGGCGCCGCCGCGACCGGTCCCGAGATCCCGGCGCATTTCGCATGCATGAAGGCATGCGAAATCACTTGAAATTCTGCACTTAAAGGTTTATTGCGGCAAGCATTCATGGCTCTACTACACATCCTTCGCTACCCCGATCCCCGACTCCACACTGTCGCCCAGGCGGTGGAGTTCGTCGATGATGACATTCGCCAACTGGTCGCCGACATGGCCGAGACCATGTACGAAGCGCCGGGCATCGGCCTCGCCGCCACCCAGGTCAATGTCCACAAGCGCGTCGTCATTATCGACGTGTCCGAGGACAGGAGCACGCTGATGGCGCTGATCAACCCCGAGATTCTTGAGCGTTCCGGTGAACAGGTGTGTGAGGAAGGCTGCCTGTCCGTTCCCGGAATTTACGAGAAGGTGGCCCGTGCCGAGCGTGTGAAAGTTCGCGCCCTGAACGAAAAGGGTGAATCCTTCGAACTCGACACGGAAGGGTTGCTCGCCGTTTGCATTCAGCACGAGATCGATCATCTCGACGGCAAGGTCTTCGTTGAGTACTTATCTCCGCTCAAGCTCAGCCGCATCAAGAGCAAGCTGGCGAAGAAATCGCGCATCACCGCCTGATGCACGCCACTCCCCTGCGCGTCGCATTTGCCGGCACGCCAGAATTTGCCGCGTGTGCGCTCGAAGCCATTCTGGCAGCCGGGTATGCGGTGCCGCTAGTGTTGACCCAACCCGATCGCCCTGCCGGCCGTGGCATGAAGCTCACGCCCAGCCCGGTCAAGCAGGCCGCGCTGAAGCACGGTATCGAGGTCGACCAGCCCGACAGACTCCGCACCGACGATCAACGTGCCCGCCTCGTCGCCTGCGCGCCTGATGTGCTGGTGGTGGCGGCTTACGGCCTGATCCTGCCCAGGGCGGTGCTTGAGCTGCCGCGTTTGGGCTGCATCAACATCCATGCTTCGCTGCTGCCGCGCTGGCGCGGCGCCGCACCGATCCACCGCGCGATCGAGGCCGGCGATGCCGAGACCGGCATCACCATCATGCAGATGGACGAAGGGCTCGATACCGGTGCGATGCTGCACAGGCGCAGCCTGCCCATCCTGCCGAGCGACACCACTGCGACCCTGCACGACCGCCTCGCCCTTTTGGGCGCTGAGTGCATCGTCGAGGCCCTCGCCGAGCTGCCGCGCGGTGGCTTGAAGCCCGCGCCCCAGCCCGCTGAAGGTGTGACCTACGCCGCCAAGATCGGTCGTGCCGAGGCAACGGTGGACTGGACGCGCCAGGCCGTCGAGCTGGAACGCGCGATGCGCGCCTTCGACCCCTTCCCCGGTCTTGCGTCCTCGCTGCGCGGCACGGTCATCAAGTTCTGGTCGGCCGATGTCGTCGATCGCGCTGGCGAGCCCGGCACCATCCTGGCCGCGGACGAGGCTGGCGTTGTCATCGCCTGCGGGCGCGGCGCGTTGCGTTGCACGGTGTTACAGCGCCCGGGCAGCAAGCGCCTGGCGGCGGGGGAATTCCTGCGCGGATTCGCAGTCTCTTTCGGCGAGCGCTTCGCATCATGCGAAGCGGGTCCGGCTTGATGCGGGGCGCCTCCGCCCCCATCTGTCGAATCAACCCGACTCTTTAGCAAGGACTCCGCAATGTTCGGAAACTGGATCAAGACCTCCATCCTCATGGCCGGCATCGTCGCCCTGTTCGGCGCGATGGGTGCTGCCATCGGTGGCCAGCAGGGCATGCTGATCGCGCTGGTGATGGGCGGTGCGATGAATTTCTGGGCCTACTGGTTCTCGGACAAGGCCGTGCTGAAGATGTACA
>DAORUJ010000009.1:0-56881 GCA_035433105.1 Thauera sp. | reverse complement strand
AGGCTGCTAGAGCTTCACGGTAACGTGTCGCCCAGAGGAATGACTGCCCGATGTCACTGGTTCGCCGGTGGCGTTCGACAGAACCCGGCTTATCGGCGAACTTCCCATTTCTTTTTTCCCGGCGGGCGCGTCATGCCCACCTCACGCAGGTGCCGTTCGCGCCCCTGTGTCTTTGCCGCTTTTGTGATTGGCCGCGTGTTCCGCAAGGATACGCGGCCTTCGGCGTGGATATTTCCCCCACTTCACCCCACTGATTGGGCGGCAATGCTCAAGCTCACCTTTTTTCTCTTGTTGTTGGCCAATTACCTTTGATTCTTCAGGGTTTATTGAGCCTTTTTAGGCGTGACATAAGTCATTGTGTAACAACGAGATTCCAGCTTTTCAACCTTGACCGGTCACATTCTTTCCACTAAAGTGGGTTCAAGTGGAAAAAAGTGGGGAAAAGTGTCATTTCGACACGGCCCCGGTACCGTCAGGGGGGACGATGTTCCAGGGAGCCGCAGCGCTCAATCTCGATGCCAAGGGTCGTCTCGCGATCCCCGCGCGGCATCGCGATGCCCTGACCGTCGACAACGGTCAGGTGGTCCTGACCGCCCATCCTCACGGCTGCCTTCTCGTCTATCCCATGCCGGACTGGGTGCCGATCCGCGACAAGGTGCTTGCTGCACCAGGGCTCGACCCGACTTCGGCGATGCTCAAGCGCCTGCTCGTCGGCTTTGCCCAGGAGGAGTCGCTCGATGCTGCCGGGCGCGTGCTGGTGGCGCCGTCGCTGCGCCAGTTCGCCCGGCTCGACAAGCAGGTCTGGCTGGTGGGCCAGGGCAGTCACTTCGAGTTGTGGTCCGACGAGGGCTGGCAGAAACAGCAGCAGGCCATGCTGGCGCTGATGAACACCGGCCTGCCGCCCGGCTTCGAGAACCTTGCGCTGTGAGTGCCGCCAATGCCCACGTCACCGTTCTGCTGCAGGAGGCGGTCGAAGCGCTCGAGATCAGGGCTGATGCTGTCTATGTGGACGGCACGTTCGGCCGTGGTGGGCACAGTCGTGCCGTGCTAGAGCGCCTGGGGCCGCACGGGCGCCTCATCGCCTTCGATCGCGACCCTGCCGCGATTGCAGCCGGGCAAGCGCTTGGTGACGAGCGCCTGACGCTCGTGCATTCGCCCTTCAGTGCGCTCGACGAGGCGCTGGAGGACCTGGGAGTGGTTCAGGTCGATGGCGTGTTACTGGATCTTGGGGTGTCTTCACCCCAGCTCGATGATGCGGCGCGGGGCATGAGCTTTCGCTTCGATGCGCCGCTGGATATGCGTATGGACACCAGCCGCGGCCAGACCGTGGCGCAGTGGCTGGCGGATGCATCCGTCAGCCAGATTACGGAGGTCATCAGGGACTATGGCGAGGAACGGTTTGCTTATGCGATTGCAAAGGCGATTGCAGCTGCTCGGGCAGGGGGGACTGTTGCAACCACTGGACAACTTGCCGCGATCGTGGAAAAGGCGGTCCGCACACGCGAGCCGGGGCAGCACCCGGCGACACGCACCTTCCAGGCTCTACGGATTTTCATCAATCAGGAGCTCGAGGAGCTGAGGCGCGTGTTGCCGGCCTGCGTCAGTCGTCTGGGTGCCGGTGGGCGCCTGGTGGTGATCAGCTTCCATTCCCTGGAAGACCGCATCGTCAAGCGCTTCATGCGTGATGAGTCGCGTCCGCCGGTATTGCCCGCACGCCTGCCCATCCGTGCGGCCGACCTGCCGCAACCCAGGCTGCGCCTGATGGGTAAGGCGGTGCGCCCAGGGCGCGCGGAAGTCGACGCCAACCCGCGCTCGCGCAGTGCCGTGATGCGGGTCGCCGAGCGCACCGAGGTGCCTGCATGACGATGCGATTCGATGCCGTGCTGGTGGCGCTGGTCGTGGCGAGTGCGCTTGGTGTGATCTCGGCCCAGCATCAGGCACGCAAATTTTATTCCGAGCTGGACCGCGAGCAGTTGCGTGCCCGTGGGCTGGAAGTCGAGTGGGGGCAGCTGCAGCTCGAGCAAAGTACCTGGGCCGCCCACGCCCGGGTCGAGAAGCTTGCTCGTGAGCGGCTGGGCATGCGTCCGCCGGCACAGGGCCAGATTCTGTTGGTGGAGCCACAGTCATGAGAAAGAGTCAGCGCGCCGTCACCTTCAATCACAACCCCCTGCTCAAGCGGGAGTTGCCGATGTGGCGACCGCGCTTCGTGCTGCTTGCGCTGCTGGCCGGCTCGCTCACGCTGACCGGACGCGCCTTGTATCTGCAGGGGGTCAACAACGACTTCCTGCAGGCCAAGGGCGAGTCGCGCTATGCGCGCACGATCGGGATTCCCGCCACGCGCGGTCGAATCACCGATCGTCATGGTGACATGCTGGCGGTCAGTACGCCGGTGCGCTCGATTTCGGCGATTCCCCCGGATGTCAAGCTCGAGCCCGCTCAGGCGCGTGAGCTCGCGCGCATGCTGGATATGGAGGTGCAGGAGCTCAACGAAAAGCTTGCCACCCAGCGCGATTTTGTTTACCTCAAGCGTCAGTTGTCACCCGAGGTTGCGCAGCGCATCGTCGATCTCAAACTGCCGGGCATTCAGCAGCAGCAGGAGTATCGTCGCTACTATCCCGGCGGCGAGGTAACGGCCCACATCCTGGGCTTTACCAACGTCGAGGACAAAGGGCAGGAAGGGGTCGAGCTGGCGTTTGAGCAGGATCTCGCCGGCCACCCGGGGCTGCGTCGCGTGCTCAAGGATCGTCGCGGCCAGGTCATCGAGGACGTCGAAGCTGTCCGTCCGCCGCGTGAGGGCCAGGACATCGCGCTGTCCATCGACGGCAAGATCCAGTATCTCGCCTGGTCTGCATTGCGCGATGCGATGCAGCAGCACAAGGCCAAGGCCGGTGCGGCCGTGGTCATTGATTCGCGTACCGGCGAAATTCTTGCGCTAGCCAATGCACCCACCTTCAATCCCAACAACCGCGCCAACCTCACCGGCGAGCAGCTGCGCAATCGGGTATTCACCGACAGCTTCGAGCCCGGCTCGGTGATGAAACCCTTCATTGCCGGTCTTGCGATCGATCGCGGCAAGGTCAAGCCGACCACGATGATCGACGCAACGGCGGGCCGCATGACGATCGGCACGGCGACGATCTCGGATTCGCACCGGCACGACAAGCCGATGACGGTGGCCGAGGTCATTCAGAAGTCCTCGAACATCGGTACGGTCAAGCTTGCTCAGTACTTCTCTCCGACCGAGATGTGGCAGATGTTCGATGATCTGGGCTTCGGTACTCCGCTCAACCTCGGATTCCCCGGCGAAACAGGGGGTCGCCTGCGTCCGGCGAAAACATGGAAGCCGATCGAGCAGGCGACGATGTCCTACGGTCATGGCATCTCGGTGAGCCTGATCCAGATGGCGCATGCCTACCTCGCGTTTGCGCGTGACGGCGAACTGGTGCCGCTGTCGCTGACGCGCGTCGAGGGCGAGCCGGGCAAGGGGCGCCGCATCTTCTCCAAGGAGACGACCCAGGCCGTGCGTGCAATGCTCGAGTCGGTGACGCAGTCCGGGGGTACGGCGACCAAGGCCCAGGTTGCGGGTTATCGCGTGGGCGGCAAGACCGGTACGGCGCTCAAACTTGAGAACGGTCGCTACACCAAGCGCTACATCGCTTCTTTTGTTGGCTTTGCGCCGGTGTCGAATCCACGCCTTGTGGTGGCCGTGATGATCGATGAGCCGAGCGCCGGCAGCTACTACGCCGGTACCGTGGCGGGCCCGCTGTTCTCGCGCGTCATGGAAGGGTCCCTGCGCTCGCTGGGTGTGGCGCCGGACGCACCGCTGACACCGCTGCAGCTCGCCCGTCGACAGGCAGAAGAGGGACCTGCGTCAGACGTCGCACGGGAGAGCATGTAATGGGCATGGCTGCGCCCATCATCGAGCGCCTGAGGGCGGCCGGCGTGAACCCCGTGGGGATCACAGCCGACTCGCGCCGGGTTGCAGCCGGTGAGGTGTTCGCGGCCTGGCCGGGATTTCTTACCGACGGGCGCAGCTTCATTGGCGCGGCGGTGGAGCGGGGTGCAGCCGCAGTGTTGTGGGAGGCCGCAGACGGCTTCGATGCCGGTCACTTGCCAGTGCCCTCGTTTGCCGTGGAGGGCCTGCGCGAGCTCGCCGGTCATCTTGCGCATGACATCTACGCGCGTCCGTCCGAGCGGCTCTGGCTTGCCGGAGTCACCGGCACCAATGGCAAGACCACGGTTACGCAGATGCTCGCCAGCGCATTGCAGAGTCTGGGTATGCGCTGCGGCATCATCGGTACGCTGGGCAACGGATTTCCGGGTGAGCTGGAGAGCTCTCTCAATACGACGCCCGACGCGCTGGATCTGCATCGGCTGCTGGCAGGCTTTGTTGCCGCGGGCGCAGATGCGGCGGCAATGGAAGTCTCGTCGATCGGGCTTGATCAAGGGCGCGTCAATGGTGCCTGCTTCGATGTTGCGATCTTCACCAACCTCACTCGCGACCACCTCGACTATCACGGTTCGATGGACGTTTATGGCGAAGCAAAGGCGCGGCTGTTCGCCTTGAGCGGCCTCGCCACCAGCGTGATCAATATCGACGATCCCTTCGGCCTGATGCTTGCTCGTCGTCTGGTGGCCGAGGGCTGCGACCTCATCGCCTGCACCCTGTATCGCGCCAACCTGGATGCGGTGCCCGGTGCGCGGACCTTGCTGGCCGACCGGCTGCAGGTGTCTGCCACCGGCTTGCGCTTCACGCTGCAGTGGGACGGTCGCGGGGTCGACGTCCAGGTGAGCATGGTCGCGCCCTTCAACGTCTCGAATCTGCTGGCGGTCGCGGCCGCACTGCTGACTCGTGGCCTGCCCTTCGATGAGTTGCAGCCCATCCTGGCGCGGCTGAAGCCACCGCAGGGGCGCATGCAGTTGGTGGGGGGCGTGTGCGAGCCGCTGGTTGTGATCGACTACGCGCACTCGCCCGACGCACTTGCGCAGGTGCTGGTTTCCCTGCGTGCGACGGTGAACTCGCGTCAGGGGCGCCTGGTGTGTGTATTCGGCTGCGGTGGCGACCGTGACCCGGGAAAGCGACCGCTGATGGGCGAGGTGGCGGGCCAGCTGGCCGATCGCATCATCGTCACCAGTGACAATCCGCGCAGTGAAGACCCGATGAAGATTCTTGACGCGGTTGCGGCTGGGGCAGGTTCCGCAGTTGAGTGCATCGTCGACCGTGCCCAGGCCATCGGTATCGCGATTGCCGAGGCGGGCGCTGACGACGTGGTGCTTATTGCAGGCAAGGGTCACGAACCCTATCAGGAAATTCTTGGCCAGCGCCTGCCATTTTCCGACCTCGAGCAGGCCGAATTCGCGTTGTGCGCCTGGCATTTGGGAGGGGTGAGGCGATGATGAGTCTGCAGGATGCCGCGCGTGCGCTTGCAAGTCACGATATGCGGGCGAGCGGCACGGAGCGCTTTGACGGTGTCGGTACCGACAGCCGCGCCCTGGTGCCCGGTCAGTTGTTCGTCGCGCTGCGCGGCGAGCGCTTCGATGGTCACGATTTCGTCACGACCGCCGCCAAGATGGGGGCGGCTGCGGCGCTGGTGGATGCGCGCTGGTTTGCCGACAATCCCGCCCCGGCACTACCCGTGGTCGTAGTCGATGACACCCGGCTGGCCCTGGGTACGCTGGCTGCGGCGTGGCGGGCGCGCTTTGCGCTGCCGCTGATTGGCGTCACCGGCAGCAATGGCAAGACGACGGTGAAGGAGATGTGTGCGGCCATTCTGCGGGCCCAGGCCCGAAGTGAGGGCTTTGGTGACGAGTCGGTACTGGCAACCCGCGGCAATCTGAACAACGACATCGGGATGCCGCTGACCCTGCTCGAGTTGCGTGATTTCCATCGTGCGGCCGTGATCGAGATGGGTATGAATCACCCCGGTGAGATCGCCTACCTGAGTGCGCTTGCGCAGCCTACGGTTGCTATCGTCAATAACGCCCAGCGCGCGCACCTGCTTGGGATGGGCTCGCTGGAAGAGGTCGCACACGAAAAGGGTGCGATCTACGCCGGGCTCGGCAGTGCGGGGGTGGCGGTGATCAATGCCGACGACCCGCACGCGAGCTACTGGCATAGCCTGAACGCCGAGCGCGGGTTTGTGACATTCGGTATCGACCAGCCCGCTGACGTGGGGGGGCGGTGTACCCTGCGCGGCCTCGGTTCGCAGATTGAGCTCGATACCCCGCAGGGGCGCATCGAATTCAATCTGCAGGTGCCTGGGCTGCACAACGCACGCAATGCCGTCGGCGCGGCGGCGGCTTGCCTGATGGCCGGTGCCACGCCTGAGGCCGTGGCCGCCGGACTGGCGGAATTCGTCGGTGCCCGCGGTCGCCTGCAGCAGCGCCGCGGACCGAAGGGTGCGCTGGTACTGGACGATTCGTACAACGCCAACCCGGATTCGGTGCGTGCAGCGATCGACGTGCTGGCGGCCATGCCGGGTCATACCTGGCTGGCGCTCGGCGATATGGGCGAGGTTGGCGATACCAGCGCCCAGGTCCATGACGAGATCGGTGGTTACGCCAAGAGCAAGGGTGTTGATGGGCTGTTCGCGCTCGGTGACATGACGGCGGTTGCCGTACGCAATTTCGGCGAGGGTGGCCTTCACTTCAGCTCGCCCGAGGCCCTGGTTCGCGCGTTGTCCGCCCGTCTCGATGCAGACTCGGTTGTGCTGGTGAAAGGCTCGCGCTTCATGCGCATGGAAAGGGTGGCGGACGCGCTTGCGGCGATGCACAATTCCGCCCCTTGTAACGGACCCGACTCCTGATATGTTGTTGGAACTTGCACTCTGGCTCAGCCAGGACATTCGTGGCTTCAACGTTTTCGGCTACATCACGCTGAGAGCGGTGATGGCCGCGCTGACGGCGCTGGCGATTTCGCTGATCGCGGGGCCGCGCGTCATCCGCTGGTTGGCGGCGAAGAAGATCGGCCAGGCGGTGCGCGACGACGGTCCCAAGTCGCACCTGACCAAGGCGGGCACGCCGACGATGGGCGGTGCGCTGATTCTGATCGCGATCGCCATCACTGTCCTGCTGTGGGGCGACCTGAAGAATGATTACGTGTGGGTGACGCTGTTCGTCACCCTCGGTTTCGGCGCCGTGGGCTGGGTGGACGACTGGCGCAAGGTGGTGCATCGCGACCCCAAGGGACTGGCGAGCCGCTGGAAGTACCTATGGACTTCGGTGATCGCGCTAGCGGCCGCGATTTACCTCGGAGTCACTGCCGGCACCCCGGCGCAGACCGAACTGATCGTGCCCTTCTTCAAGGCAGTGGCCTACCCGTTGGGCGTCTTCGGTTTCGTGGCCCTGACCTATTTCGTCATCAACGGTACCAGCCATGCCGTGAATCTGACCGATGGCCTGGACGGACTGGCGATCATGCCCACGGTGATGGTCGCCGGGGCCCTGGCGATCTTCGCCTATGTCGCCGGTCACGTCGGCTTCTCGAAATACCTGGGTGTGCCCTATGTTGCCGGAGCTGGCGAACTGGCGGTGTTCTGCGGCGCGATCTGCGGCGCAGGACTGGGTTTTCTATGGTTCAACGCCTATCCCGCCGAAGTCTTCATGGGCGACGTCGGTGCCCTTGCGCTGGGTGCGGCGCTCGGCACGGTTGCGGTGATCGTGCGCCAGGAGATCGTGCTCTTCATCATGGGGGGACTGTTCGTCGCCGAAACCCTGTCGGTCATGGTGCAGGTGCTGTACTTCAAAGCCACCGGCGGCAAGCGCATTTTCCGCATGGCGCCGCTGCACCACCACTATGAGCTGAGCGGCTGGAAGGAGACTCAGGTCGTGGTTCGCTTCTGGATCATCACCATCATGCTCGTGCTGTTCGGGCTGTCGACGCTGAAACTGAGATGAGCGCACTGACTGGCAAACACGTTCTGGTGCTCGGGCTCGGTGAATCGGGCCTGGCGATGGCACGCTGGTGCGCCATGCGCGGCGCGCGCCTGAGGGTGGCGGACAGCCGCAGCATGCCGCCCGGGCTGGACGCGCTGCAAGAGGATGCGCCGTTGGCAGAGATCATCACCGGCGACTTCGGCGCCGAGGTGCTTGACGGCGTTGAACTCGTCGCCCTGAGCCCAGGGCTTGATCCCCGTGTCGGGGTCGCTGCGGAGGCCCGCCGGCGCGGCCTGCCGATCACCGGTGAGATGAGCCTGCTGGCCGAGGCGCTGCATGAGCTGGGGGTTCGTAGGCAGACGCGCATCCTTGCCATCACCGGCACCAACGGCAAAACCACGACCACTGCACTGGCTGCTGCGCTTGCACGATCGGCCGGTATCGACGCGGTCGCCGCCGGCAACATCAGCCCGGCCGCGCTCGACGTACTGATGGAGCGCCTCGCTGTGGGCGCTGCACTGCCTGCATGCTGGGTACTGGAGCTGTCGAGCTTCCAGATCGAGCCGATGCTCGGGCTTGATGCGGAGGCGGCGACGGTGCTGAACGTTTCCGACGATCACCTCGATCGTTATGCCGATGTCGATGAATACGCGGCGACCAAAGCTGCCGTATTCGAGGGCCATGGCGCGCAGGTGTTGAATCGGGCCGATGCGCGTGTTGCGGCGATGGCCTTGTCGGAGCGGCGTGTGACCTGGTTCGGCACCGATGCGCCGGGCGGCACCGACGACTACGGGATCGCTGCACGCGGGGGGCAGGACTGGCTCGTGCGCGGCGAACAGGCGCTGGTCGCCCTGGCTGATCTGCCGCTCGCAGGGCGCCACAACGGCGCCAATGTGCTGGCCGCCCTGGCGCTGTGCGAGGCCGGTCTGGGACTGGAGCCAAAGCGCCTGATCGCTGGTCTGCTGGCCTTTCGTGGGCTGGCGCATCGCGTTCAGCTGGTTGCCGAGCGTGGTGATGGTGTGCGCTTTTACGACGACTCGAAAGGCACCAATGTCGGGGCTACGGTGGCGGCCCTCGAGGGCTTCGAGCGTCCGGTGGTGTTGATCGCCGGTGGTGATGGCAAGGGCCAGGACTTTTCGCCGCTCACACCTGTCGTGTCGAGCAAGGCGCGCGCGGTGGTGTTGATTGGTCGCGACGCCGCCCGCATCGAAGCGACGATTGCCGCTGCCGGAACCAGCGTCGAGCATGCTGTAGATATGGATGCGGCAGTGCTTCGTGCCGGGGTGCTGGCACATGCCGGCGACATCGTGCTGCTGTCGCCGGCATGTGCCAGTCTGGACATGTTTCGCAACTATGCGCATCGGGCCGAGGTCTTTGTTGCCGCCGTGCGCCGTCTGCCGGGGGTCGAAGCGCGATGAAGCTCGGCGCCAGCCTGACTGCGCTTTTTTCCGGCGCTGCGCGCAAGGCCGATACCCGCTCGCGGGTGGCCGACCGGATCGCACGCGGCAGTGTGCCGGGGCGGGAACTCGACCCGCTGCTGATCTGGTCGGCCATCGGTCTGCTGTTGCTGGGCCTGGTGATGGTGTATTCGGCCTCGATCGCGATCGCCGAGGGCAGCCGCTTTACCGGCTACCAGCCCTACTATTTTGTCACTCGTCATGCCTTGTTCCTGACCATTGGCATTGGCTGCGGCCTGCTTGCCTTCAAGCTGCCGATGGCGCACTGGCAGCAAATGGCCCCGTGGCTGTTCGTTGGCGGTGTCGTGCTGCTTGTCGCGGTGCTCATCCCGGGCCTGGGGCGTGAAGTCAATGGTGCGCAGCGCTGGCTGTCGGTGGGCCTGATCAACCTGCAGCCGTCCGAGTTGATGAAAATTTTCGCCGTGCTGTATGCAGCCGACTACACGGTGCGCAAGCTCGATGCGATGAGCAGCTTCAGGCGTGGCTTCCTGCCGATGACGGTCGTCATCATCATGGTGGGCGGACTGCTGCTGCGTGAACCCGATTTCGGTGCCTTCGTCGTAATCACCACGATCGCATTCGGTGTGCTCTTTCTTGGCGGGGTCAACGGCCGGGTGTTTGTCCTGCTCGCGGTTGTCGCCGTTATCGGCTTCATCATCCTGATCCTGAGTTCGCCCTACCGTCTGGAACGCGTGCTGGGTTTCATGGACCCGTGGAAGGATGCCTTTCGCACCGGCTACCAGCTATCACACGCACTGATCGCCTTCGGTCGAGGCGAGTGGTTCGGGGTGGGCCTGGGAGGCAGCGTGGAGAAACTCTTCTATCTGCCCGAGGCGCACACCGACTTCCTGCTCGCGGTGATTGCCGAGGAGCTGGGTTTCGTTGGCGTCATGGTCGTCGTCTTGATGTTCGCGGTGCTGGTGCAGCGCGCCTTTGTCATCGGTCGCGAGGCGATCAAGCTCGAGCGCTACTTCGTCGGTCTCGTCGCACAGGGCATTGGTCTGTGGATTGGGGTGCAGTCCTTCATCAACATGGGCGTGAACATGGGTTTGCTGCCGACGAAGGGGCTGACCCTGCCGCTGATGAGCTTCGGTGGTTCGGGAATTGTCGCCAACTGTGTGGCACTGGCGATCCTGCTGCGCTGTGACTGGGAAGTGCGCCAGCTCAAACGCGGGAGCAGCGTATGAAAACGCTCATGGTGATGGCCGGTGGCACCGGTGGCCATATCTTCCCCGGCATCGCCGTGGCGGAAGAGCTGCGGGTGAAAGGCTGGCGCGTGGTGTGGATGGGCCATCCCGAGGGCATGGAGGCGCGCATTGTGCCGGCGCGTGGCTACGAGACGGCCTGGGTGCGCTTTGGTGCCTTGCGCGGCAAAGGCTGGGTGCGCAAGCTGCTGCTGCCGCTAAACCTCCTGTCCGGTCTGTGGCAGGCATGGCGCGCCCTGCGGCATGCCCGGCCGGACGTGGTGCTGGGCATGGGGGGCTACATCACGTTTCCGGGCGGCATGATGGCCGCGCTGTCAGGTCGTCCGCTGGTGCTGCACGAGCAGAACTCCGTGGCCGGCCTGGCCAACCGTGTGCTGGCCAGGATGGCCGAACGTGTGCTGACCGGTTTCCCCGAGGTGCTGCAGAAGGGCCGCTGGGTCGGCAATCCGGTACGCGCCGAGATCGCCGCCGTGCCTGCGCCAGCGGAGCGCTTTGCCGGCCGCGAAGGTCCGTTGCGCATCCTGGTCGTGGGCGGTAGCCTGGGCGCGGCGGCGCTCAACGAGGCCGTGCCCGCCGCGCTCGGGCGTCTGCCGCTCGAGCGCCGGCCGCAGGTGCTGCATCAGGCGGGCGAGAAACAGATCGATGGCCTGCGCATGGCGTATGCCCGCGCCCGGGTCGAGGGTGATCTGCGCGCCTTTATCGACGACATGGCGAGCGCCTATGCCCAGGCCGATCTGGTGATCTGCCGGGCGGGTGCGTTGACCGTGGCCGAGCTTGCCGCAGTGGGGGCGGCAAGCCTGCTGGTGCCTTTTCCCCATGCGGTGGACGACCACCAGACCGGCAATGCGCGCTTCCTCGCCGAACGCGGGGCCGCCTATTTGTTGCCGCAAACCGAACTCAACGCCGAGCGGCTGGCCGGCATCCTCGCCAGCATTGATCGCCCGCGCCTGTTGCAGATGGCCGAGCATGCACGTGCCCTGGCCCGCCCGCTTGCAGCGGCCGAGGTGGCACGTGTGTGTGAGGAACTGGCCGGCGGAGACAGGACATGAAGCACAAGGTCAGAAACATTCATTTCGTCGGTATCGGCGGTTCGGGCATGAGCGGCATCGCCGAGGTGCTGGTCAATCAGGGCTATGCCGTGAGCGGCTCCGACCTTGGCGACAACGCCGCGACGCGTCGCCTGCAAAAGATGGGCGCCCGCATCCAGCGTGGTCACGAAGCGGCCAATGTGGCCAAGGCGGACGTCCTGGTAGTGTCCACTGCGGTGAAGGCCGATAACCCCGAGTTGGTGGCGGCGCGCGAACGCCACATCCCGATCGTGCCGCGGGCGCAGATGCTGGCCGAGTTGATGCGCTTCAAACAGGGCATTGCCATTGCCGGTACCCATGGCAAGACCACGACCACCTCGCTGGTGGCGAGCATTCTTGCCGAGGGGGCGATGGACCCGACCTTCGTCATCGGTGGCCGGCTCAATGCCGCGGGCGCCAATGCCCGCCTGGGCAAGGGCGATTACCTGGTGGCCGAGGCCGATGAGTCCGACGCGTCGTTTTTGCTGCTGAGCCCGGTGATCTCGGTCGTGACCAACATCGATGCCGATCACATGGACACCTATGGGCATGACTTCGGCCGCGTCAAGCAGGCCTTTGTCGATTTCCTGCAGCGCTTGCCGTTCTACGGCGTGGCGGTGCTGTGCGATGAAGACGCCAACGTGCGCGAGATCATGCCGCAGGTATCGAAGCAGATCGTGCGTTACGGCCTGTCCCCGAGTGCCAATATCCGCGCCGAGAATGTCCGTGCGGATGGCGGGCGCATGTTGTTCGATTGCGTGCGGGTCAATGGCACGACCTCGCGCTTGCCGATCGAACTCAACCTGCCTGGCATGCACAACGTCCTCAATGCGCTCGCGGCCATTGCCGTGGCCACGGAAGTTCAGGTGCCCGACGCGGCGATCATCAAGGCGCTGGCGGATTTCCGCGGTGTCGGTCGCCGCTTTCAGCGCTATGGCGAAGTGCCCCTGCTCGATCTCGATGGTGACGAGGCCGGCAGCTTTACACTGGTCGACGACTACGGTCACCACCCGGTGGAGATGGCGGCGACGATCGCCGCAGCGCGCGGTGCCTTTCCCGGTCGTCGTCTGGTGCTGGCCTTCCAGCCCCATCGCTACACCCGCACGCGCGACTGCTTCGAGGATTTCGTCAAGGTGTTGTCGACCGTCGATGGGCTTTTGCTGGCCGAAGTGTACGCGGCCGGCGAGGCACCGATCGTCGCTGCCGAGGGACGTTCGCTGGCGCGCGCCATTCGCGTCGTCGGCAATGTCGAGCCGGTGTTCGTCGAGGACATTGCCGACATGCCGAGGATGGTTCTGTCTGCCGCGCGCGATGGAGACGTGGTGATCACCATGGGTGCAGGCAGCATCGGCGCGGTGCCGGCCAAGCTTGCGCCGGTCGAGGATGTGTTGTGAACGCCCAATTCGGCAAGGTTGCAGTGTTGTTCGGCGGCTCGTCGGCCGAGCGTGAGGTGTCCCTGATGTCGGGTCGAGCGGTGCTTGATGCACTGCTGGGCGCGGGGGTGGATGCTCATGCCTTCGATCCGTCCGAGCGTGATCTCCACATCCTGAAAGAAGAAGGGTTCGATCGCGTTTTCATCGCGCTTCACGGTCGTGGCGGCGAAGATGGCACCGTGCAGGGGGCGCTCGAACTGATGGGCATCCCCTACACTGGCAGCGGGGTGATGGCCTCGGCCTTGTCGATGGACAAGTGGCGGACCAAGATGGTGTGGCTGGCCAGTGGCCTGCCGACCCCGCGTTACGCCATTCTGGAGGCCGACACCGACTGGGCTGCGGTCGTAGCTGACCTGGGGCTGCCGATCTTCGTCAAGCCGGCGCACGAGGGCTCGAGCATGGGCGCAACCAAGGTTACCGAGGCCGATGAGCTCGAGGCGGCGTGGGCACTGGCGGCGCGCTTCGATACGCTGGTGATCGCCGAAGAGTTCATCGTCGGCGAAGAGCTGACCGCGCCTTTCCTTGAAGACCAGGCGCTGCCGCTGGTGCGCATCGTGGCGCCCGATGGTAATTACGATTACCAGCACAAGTACTTTACCGACGACACCCGCTATGACTGCCCCTGCGGTCTGCCTGCCGACCTGGAGGCGGACTTGCGGGCCTTGGTGATGAAGTCGGCCCGGGTGCTGGGTTGCCGTGGCTGGGGGCGGGCAGATCTGATCCTGACCGGGGACGGGCGACCCTATCTGCTTGAAATGAATACTTCGCCCGGCATGACCAGCCATTCGCTGGTGCCGATGTCGGCTCGTGTCGCCGGCCTCGAATTCGAGGCCCTGTGCCTGAAGATTCTGGAAGGAGCTCGCCTTGGCTGAAGTGAGCACGCGTCCGACCGCAATTCGCTCGCCCCGCCCGGGGCAGGCGCGTACTCGGCCCGAAACCGGACTGTGGCACAAGCCGGCGCTGCTCAACCTGGTGTCTGATCTGCTGACCCTGCTCGCTGCCTTTGGGCTGGGCTGGGCGCTGGTGCTGTGGTTCGTGTCGCGGCCCTTGTTTCCCTTGAACGAGGTCGTGGTACTGACGCCGCCAGCGCAGGTCACCGAGGCGCAACTTGAGTACGCGGCGCGCACGGCGATCAATGGCAATTTCTTCACGGTCGACCTCGAGGCGGTGAAGTCGGGCTTCGAAAAGCTGCCCTGGGTGCGCAAGGCTGAAGTGCGTCGGCGCTGGCCCGACGCCATCGAGCTGCGGATCGAGGAGCACCAGGCGGTGGCCTACTGGACCGTATCCGAAAGCGGTGATCTCCGCCTGGTGAATGCCCAGGGCGAGGTGTTCATCGCCGCCAGCGATGCCGACATGCCACAGTTCGATGGCCCGCAGGGTTCCTCGGGCTGGCTGCTGGCCCGGCACGCCGAGTTTTCCAGACTGCTGCAGCCGATGGGTGCGCGCCTGGTCGGCCTTGCGCTGTCTGCGCGAGAGGCCTGGCAGCTCAGGCTGGATACCGGCCTGGTAATCATGCTCGGTCGTGATCAGGAAAAATCCCAACTCGCCGATCGACTCAATCGCTTCATCGCGGCCTGGCCGCAGGTGCGTGAGCAGATCGACATCGACATCAAGGTAGCGGATCTGCGCTACCCGGGTGGATTTGCGCTAACGCCGGCCGATGGCACGGTGCTGTTGCCGTCCACTCCGCAAAGTGCCAGGAAGAGCAAGCAATGAGCAAGGAATACAAGGATCTGATCGTCGGCCTGGACATCGGCACGGCCAAGGCGACCTGCATGGTGGCCGAGGTGCGCCCCGATGGCCGGCTCAACGTCGTGGGCCTGGGGACACAGCCCACCAATGGTCTGAAGCGCGGCGTGGTGGTCAACATCGAGGCCACGGTGGATGCGATCTCGCGCGTGGTGCAGGAGGTCGAGTTGATGGCCGAATGCAAGATTCATGACGTGTACACCGGCATCGCGGGCAGCCACATCAAGAGCTTCAACTCCAGTGGCACGGTGGCGATCAAGGAAAAGGAGGTCACGCCAATGGATGTCGAGCGCGTGATCGAGGTCGCGCGCGCGATGCCGATTCCGGCCGAGCAGCAGATCCTGCACATCCTTACCCAGGAGTTCATCATCGACGGGCAAGGTGGGGTCCGTGAGCCGATCGGCATGAGTGGCGTACGTCTGGAAGTGAAGGTGCACATCGTTACCGGCGCAGTGTCGGCGGCGCAGAACGTGATCAAGTGCGTGCGCCGCTGCGGGCTGGAAGTCATGGACCTGAGCCTGCAGCCGCTTGCCTCGAGCCACGCGGTGTTGACCGAGGACGAGAAGGAACTGGGCGTGTGCATGGTTGACATTGGGGGGGGGACGACCGACATCGCCGTGTTCACCCAGGGCGCCATCCGCCATACCGCGGTGATCCCGGTTGCGGGCGACCAGATCACCAATGACATCGCGATGGCGCTGCGCACGCCCACCTCGGAGGCGGAAGAAATCAAGATTCGCCATGGGGTGGCGATGCACCAGATGGCCGACCCCGAGGAGATGATCGAGGTCCCGGGCGTGGGCGACCGGCCGCCGCGAAAGCTGTCGCGCCAGGCGCTGGCCGACGTCATTGAGCCTCGTGTGTCGGAGCTGTTTGAGCTGGTGCAGGCCGAGTTGCGCCGCAGCGGATACGAGGAGCTGCTGTCGTCCGGCGTCGTGCTGACAGGGGGCTCTGCAGTGATGTGTGGCATGGCCGAACTGGGAGAGGACGTCTTTCACATGCCGGTGCGCGTGGGTGCGCCGCAATACGATGGCGGCCTGGCGGACGTGGTGTGCCAGCCGCGCTATTCGACCGCGATGGGATTGGTGATGGAAGGTGCGGCACAGCGTCGACGTGGCCAGCAGTCCCGCGACACGCGCAGTGTGAAGCAGCTTTTCGGCCGCATGAAGTCGTGGTTCGAACGGAATTTCTGACTGGACACGGAATGTCCAGTCATTTTGAATGAGGGTCGATAAATTGCCTGTATTTAGTATTAAAATCCTTTGGCAGTACTAAATGCAGGGTTGGTCGGCGTTCGTTGTTGAGCAGGGCCGTTAATTCAGGAGGCGAGGCAAATGTTTGAAATCGTTGAAAAAGAGCTGACCGGCACGATCATCAAGGTGATCGGCGTGGGCGGCGCGGGTGGCAACGCCGTCGATCACATGATTCGCGAAGGGGTGAAGGGGGTTCATTTCATCTCCGCCAACACCGATGCCCAGGCGCTCAACCGCTGTCTGGCCACGCACAAGGTGCAACTCGGTGGCACCGGTCTGGGAGCAGGCTCGAAGCCTGAAGCCGGGCGTGCCGCGGCGCAGGAAACGCGCGACGAGATCGCCGCGGCGCTCGAGGGCGCACACATGGTGTTCATCACCGGCGGCATGGGCGGCGGCACGGGCACGGGGGCAGCGCCGGTCGTGGCCGAGATTGCCAAGGAGATGGGAATCCTGACCGTCGCCGTGGTGACCAAGCCCTTTGATTTCGAGAATCGGATCCGCGTCGCCGAAAGTGGCGTCGAGGAACTCACCCGTCACGTCGATTCGCTGATCGTCGTGCTCAACGACAAACTGCTCGACGTCTATGGTGACGATGCCGGCTTCGAAGAGTGCTTCCGCTCGGCTGACAACGTGCTGCGCTCGGCTGTCGGCGGTATCGCCGAGATCATCAACGTCCCCGGTCTGGTCAACGTCGACTTCCAGGACGTGCGCACCGCAATGGCCGAGATGGGCCGTGCCATGATGGGTTCGGCCGAAGCGGCCGGCATGGACCGTGCGCGCATTGCCGCCGAGCAGGCTGCCGTGTCGCCCTTGCTCGAAGGCACCGAACTGTCCGGCGCGCGCTGCGTGCTGATCAACATCACCGCCAGCAAGTCGCTGAAGATGTCGGAAGTGCGCGACGCGGTAAAGACCGTGCAGGCCTTCGCCGCGCCCGAAGCCTTCGTCAAGTACGGCACCGTGTTCGACGAGAGCATGGAAGATCGTATCCGTATCACTGTCGTTGCGACCGGTCTCGGTGCTCCGCGTGCCGCGCGCCAGCCAGTGATGCAGATCGTGCAGGGTACGGGCACCTATGGTCCGGCCATGGGAAATGCGACCGGCGTCGACATGACCAATCTTGACGTGCCGGCCGTGATGCGCAGCGGGCGACGCACCACCGTCGAAGCCATGAGCACCAGCGGCGTGGGCACTTACGACATTCCGGCCTTCCTGCGCCGCCAGGCCGACTGAGCCGCTTTTCAGGCCTGCACTCACCGTGCGGCCTGCATGTCCAGCGCGCATCCGGCACGAACCGCCGCCTCCGGTTCGTGGCGGGTGCGCGTTTCACATCCGCCGTGTGACATCCGCCGTGTGACATTTGGAATGGTCGCCAGTCGGACGTGCCTTGTTGTGCTGTTTTTTGCGTTGGCGCGACAGCGTCGCCGCATCGGTCCCATAGCCTTTCGTGCTTTTGGCGCGTGATAAACTCCTGGTCGATATAAGGAATTCGACAATGATCAGGCAGCGCACCCTCAAATCCATCGTCAAGGCCACCGGCGTCGGTCTGCACGGCGGGCGCAAGGTGACGCTCGTGCTGCGCCCTGCGGCGCCAGACAGTGGCATCGTCTTCCATCGCGTCGACCTCGATCCACCGCTGACACTGCCTGCGGATCCCTACGCCGTGTGCGATACGCGCATGTGCTCGGGCCTCGAGAAGGGCGGCGAGAAGGTGGGCACGGTCGAGCACCTGATGTCGGCACTGGCTGGTCTGGGCATCGACAATCTGCATGTCGACGTCGACGCGCCTGAAATTCCCATTCTGGACGGCAGCTCTGCGCCTTTCGTATTCCTGCTTCAGTCGGCGGGAATCGAGGAACAGTCAGCACCGAAGAAGTTTCTGCGCGTCAAAAAGGCGGTTGAATACGTTGAGGGCGACAAGTGGGTGCGCCTTGAGCCCTACGACGGTTTTCGCCTGACTTTCTCTATCGTCTTCAACCATCCGGCTATAGACAGCACGTCTACCCGGGTGACGATTGATTTTGCCGAGCATTCCTACATACGTGACCTGGCGCGCGCGCGCACCTTTGGCTTCATGCAGGATGTCGAGTTCATGCGTGCCAATGGTCTGGCCCTTGGCGGAAGTCTGGAAAACGCGATCGTGATGGATGAGTACCGCGTGCTTAATGCCGAAGGGCTGCGCTATGCCGATGAGTTCGTCAAGCACAAGGTGCTCGATGCCATTGGCGACCTCTATCTTTGCGGACACCCGCTGCTTGCATCCTACTCGGCGCACAAGGCGGGACATGCGCTCAACAATCTGGTCCTGCGCGCCTTGCTGGATGACCACGAGGCCTGGGAAATGGTCAGCTTCGACCAGCCTCTGGCAACTCCCCCCGCGGTCACCCATCAGTTCGGCGAGGCGCTGCTCGCGCAGGCTTGAGCGACGCCTCTTGCGCCCCGTCTTGTCGTGCGGTCTCCTTGCGGAGAGACCGATTGTTCGTCAGCTGCGTTTGGGCAGCATCAGTTCGGCTTCGCCGTCGATGACCACGGTGTCACCGCAGGTGCAGATGGTCGAAAATACGACCCGACGCTTTTCCGTCTTGAGTTCCTTCACCGTCACACGCGCCACGACGGTCTGGCCGATGCGCACGGGAGCCTTGAACTTGAGATTCTGCGACAGGTAGATCGAGCCGGGGCCAGGAAGCCGGGTGCCGAACACCGCTGAGATCAGGCCGACCGAGAGCATGCCGTGGGCAATGCGCCCTTCGAACATCGTGCTTGCGGCGAATTCTTCGTCCATGTGCACGGGGTTGGTGTCTCCCGACACGCCGGCGAACATCAGGATGTCGGCCTCAGATACCGTGCGGGAAAGCGATGCGGTCATGCCGACGGAAAGCTCTTCGAATTGATAACCGTACAAGTCGCTGAAATCCCGTTTGTGCTCACTCATTTTTCGTTTCCTGTTGAACTGGTTGCTGTGCCTGGGCGAGCCCGCCCGGAGAACTGAATATAGCGCATGTGCCGGCTTCGGCGCTGCATCGCAGCCTGAGTGCCGGCACCAGGAGAGCGCATGCTGGCCCATGAAGTGGCGTGTTAACATGGTCAGCTTGGAAGTCCAAGGCGGAATTTCGGCATGTATTTTTGCTTATCTACCCTTGTCGAGGCCTTGTTGCACTGCTCATCGCCGCTGGCGTGATGGGTTTAACGCGTGCGCGGGTCACAGTCGGATAGTCTTTACTTAGCTGCCGGGGTTATGTGCAGGCAGCATTCGAATCTGCTCCGAAGTGGATGAGTTCAGTCTGGGGTAAAACATGCTGAAGGTCTTCAGCCACTATCTTCCGTATCACACGCTGCAACAGGTGATCTTCGACGCCTTGCTGCTGTTCTTGGTCGTCCTTGTGGCGGTGATCTTCCTCGCCTCGCCGACTGTGCCCGACTGGGCCATATTCGTGCCTTCGGCGCTCACCTTTGCGCTGTCCATGGTGGGCTTGAACACCGCCATGGGGCTCTATCGTCCGGTATTCAAGCGCAGTCATCGGCAGGCCTTTGCGCGCGTCGCCCTGTCACTACTGGTCAGTATACCTGTGGCATACGGTATTTTTGGCCTGTTGCCCTGGGCCGAGCTCGCTCCGCATTCCCTGCAGTTGAGCGTCGTGCTCTTATTGTCTTCGCTGCTGCTGATGCGTGGGCTGGTGAACCAGCGGCAGGCTTCCAGTCTGTTTTCTCCCCGGGTGCTCATCATCGGTACCGGGCGCGACGCTGCACAGGTCTACCGTGATCTGACCCGTCCGTTGCGGAGCAGTGTGGATGTGGTTGGCTTCCTGCGTGGCGGTGGTGACGAGAAGCTTGAGGTCGATGCGCGTCAGGTGCTTCCTGCGCAAGGCTTGCTGGATGTGGTGCGGGCCATGAAAGTCAATGAGGTGATCGTTGCGGTCCGTGAGCGGCGCGGCGGCGTGCTCCCGATTCGCGAGTTGCTCGATTGCAAGCTTGCAGGCGTGCGTGTCGTCGATCTCTCATCCTTTTTCGAGCGCGTCCAGGGCCAGGTCAGGCTGGAGTCGCTGCGGGCGAGCTGGCTGATTTATGGGGACGGGTTCCGGCAGGGCGTAATGCGCAGCTTCGTCAAGCGAATCTTCGATGTCGTGGTGGCGTCGCTGTTGTTGTGCATCGCACTGCCGATCATGCTGGTGACGATCATCCTGATCATGCTGGAGGATGGTGCGCCCGTGTTCTATCGGCAGGAGCGGGTGGGGCTCGCCGGGCGAGTATTTCGTGTCATCAAGTTTCGCAGCATGAGGCGCGACGCAGAAAAGGACGGCAAGCCGCGCTGGGCGAGCTCGAACGACGATCGCGCAACTCGCGTTGGGCGCGTCATCCGCAAGTTGCGCATCGACGAGCTGCCGCAGTTGTTCAATGTGCTGGTCGGAGACATGAGCCTGGTCGGGCCGCGTCCCGAGCGTCCTTTCTTTGTAGACCAGTTGGCGCGGGAAATTCCCTTCTATAACGTTCGGCACTGCGTGAAACCG
The DNA here is from genome assembly GCA_035433105.1 of Thauera sp. Classification (GTDB taxonomy): domain Bacteria; phylum Pseudomonadota; class Gammaproteobacteria; order Burkholderiales; family Rhodocyclaceae; genus Thauera. The sequence goes on along the minus strand of DAORUJ010000009.1, from coordinate 36,340 downwards.
GGCGTGACCGGTTGGGCCCAGGTCCGATATCAGTATGGCGCTTCGGTCGATGATGCGATCGAGAAGCTTCAGTACGACCTCTATTACGTCAAGAACCACACGCTGACGCTGGATACCCTCGTGCTGTTCGAAACGGTGCGCGTTGTGCTGACCGGTGAGGGTGCGCATTGAGATGGCGTGCCGACAGGGTGACGATGGGCTCACTTGGCATTGTGGCGATCTGAGCCTGGGAGCGTGAAGTGACCGACGTCGCCTTGTGGGGCTACGGCTTTGCGTCGTTAGCCTTTCTCCTTTTTGCGCTCTACGTATTCTTTGCTTGGCGTGGTGGGCTACCAGGCGGAGCTCTGCTCGTGGCCGTCGTCCTCTCCTGCCTTTGGGCCGGGACCGAGGCGGCTTCGGTGCGTGTTTCGGGCGCTGCCTTGCCGGTGGTGGGCGTCGTTCTCGATATTTTGCGCGGAGCGGCGTGGTTTGGCTTTCTGATCGTGCTGATGCGCCCCTTGTGGGGAGGGGGTATCAGGTGGCCGGCCTATCTCGCTGTCGGCGTGCTCACGAGCCAGTTGCTCGCGCTGGTACTCGAGCTGACGCTACCGGTCGACACTTTTCCGATGCGGCCGATGCTGGCCGCCTGGCTCGCGCATGCGGTGGTCGGGCTGATGTTCGTGGAGCATCTCTACCGCGCGCTTCCCGGTGCGTCGCGCTGGGGCATCAAGCCGCTGTGCATTGCACTGGGCGCCGGCTACATCTTTGAGCTCTATTTGTTTGCCGATGCCGCCCTGTTCAACCGCCTCGATGCCGATGTCCTGTCGGTGCGAGGGGTGGCTCATGCCTTGCTGATCCCGCTGATCGGTCTTGCCGGAACGCGTAGCCCCTCGTGGACGTTACGCATGGCGATGTCGCGCGAGATGGTGTTTCACTCAACCGCGCTCGCGGTTGCCGGCATCTACCTCCTGGTGATCGCGGCGGCGGCCTATTACGTGCGCTACTTTGGTGGTGACTGGGGGCGGGCGCTGCAGATGGCCCTGCTGTTTGCCGGCCTTGTGCTGCTGGGCGCGCTGTTGTTCTCGGGTTCGCAGCGGGCTCGTCTCAAGGTGTTCCTCAACAAGCACCTGTTTTCCTATCGCTACGACTATCGCAATGAATGGCTTCGCTTCACGCAGGCCCTTGCATCGGCAGACAAGGGGCTCGACCTCGGGCAGTCCGTTGTCCGTGCGCTGTCCGATCTGGTCGAGAGTTCGGGCGGTTTGCTTTGGTTGCGTGACGGCTACGGGAAGTTCGTGCCCCATGCCCGACTCAATCGTCCTGCCATCGAAGTAATCGAGTCGGCGGATTCCGAGTTCTGTCGATTTCTGGGTGAGCGCGAGTGGGTCATCAATCTCGAGGAGTACCGGATTCGTCCTCAACCCTACGGTGGTCTGGTCCTGCCGGACTGGCTGTCCAGCCTTCCCGATGCCTGGCTTGTCGTTCCGCTAAAGACCACCGATGCGCTGCTGGGCTTCGTCGTGCTTTCTGCCCCGCGGGCGCCGTTCGAAGTGGACTGGGAGGTACTGGATCTGCTCAAGACGGCGCAGCGACAGGCTGCAGGCTATCTCGAGCGCATGCTCGCCGCCGAGGCCTTGCTCGAGGCGCGCAAGTTTGATTCGTTCAATCGCATGTCGGCCTTCGTCGTGCATGACCTGAAGAACCTGGTGGCGCAACTCTCGCTGATGCTCAAGAACGCCCAGCGTCATGGCCACAAGCCCGAGTTCCAGCAGGACATGCTCGAAACAATTGCCCACGTGGAAGGGCGCATGCGCGGACTCATGACGCAGTTGCAGGAGAAGCGCCCGATCGACCCACCCCGGGCGGTCGATGTCGGACAGGTCGTGCGCAGCATCTGCGCGTCCAAGCGCGGACAGTTGCCGCAGGTTGAATTGCTCGACTCACTCCCTGTTCCGGTACAGGTCAAGGCTCACCCCGAGCGCCTCGAGAGAATCCTTGGGCATGTCGTGCAAAATGCACTGGATGCGACGGATGACGATGGTAATGTGACCATGCACATGACGCTCGCCGATGACGAAAAGCTAAGGATCGTCGTAGTAGATAGCGGATGTGGGATGTCGCCCGAATTTCTGCGCGACCGCCTGTCTCGGCCATTTCAGACGACCAAGCTCAGCGGCATGGGCATCGGCGTGTTCGAGACGCGTCAGTACCTGAATGAGATTGGTGGCGAGGTTCAGTTCGAAAGCGAAATCGGACAAGGGACACGCGTCATCATCCTGTTGCCACGCCTTCCCGGCGGTCGGCATGACACACACGACGGAGCCAGTGAGACTCATGCCTGAAAAGCAGCGAACGCTATTGATCGTCGAGGACGATCCTGCGCTGCAGAAGCAGATGCGTTGGGCCTTCGATGCCTGCGAGACGATCGTGGCCGACGACAGGGGGGGGGCGATTGCGCAATTGCGGCGTCATGAGCCTGCAGTGGTGACGATGGACCTCGGTCTGCCCCCTGCGCCCGACGACGTCACCGAGGGATTCCAGCTTCTGCGCGAGATTCTCGCACTGGCGCCTGATACCAAGGTGATCGTGCTCACCGGCCAGCATGACCGCGAGAACGCGGTCAAGGCGATCGGCCTGGGCGCCTATGATTTCTTTGCCAAGCCTTTCGAGCCCGAATTGCTGTCGCTGACCATCGACCGCGCGTTCCGCATGCATGATCTGCAGTTCGAGAACGCGCGTCTGACCGCGATGGGGAGCAGTCCTCTGTCCGGTTTGCTGACGCGCGATCCCGGCATGCTGAAGATTTGTCGTACGATCGAAAAGCTGGCCTCGGCGTCGGTAACCGTGGCCTTGCTGGGCGACAGCGGAACAGGCAAGGAGGTGCTGGCGCGTGCGCTGCATGTGCTCTCGCCACGCGCGCCAGAGCGCTTTGTCGCCATCAACTGCGCGGCAATTCCCGAGGCCCTGCTTGAGAGCGAGCTCTTCGGCTATGAAAAGGGGGCCTTTACCGGCGCTGTGAAGCAGACGCTGGGCAAGATCGAAACGGCTCATAAAGGAACGCTTTTTCTCGATGAGATCGGCGATCTGCCGCTGCCGCTGCAAGCCAAGCTGCTGCGCTTCCTGCAGGAACGTGTCATCGAGCGGGTGGGTGGACGGGACGAGATTCCGGTCGATGTCCGCATCGTATGTGCCACCCACCGTGACCTGAAGGCGCAGATCAAGGCCGGGCTGTTTCGCGAAGACCTCTATTACCGCCTGGCAGAGATCGTCGTCGATATTCCGCCTCTGAGGCAGCGTGAAGGTGACGCGGTGCTGCTTGCTCACGCCTTCGTCCAGCGTTATGCGCGCGAGAATGCCCGCGGAGCCATGGCCCTGACGGATGATGCCGTCAACGCGATCGAATTCCACCCCTGGCCGGGCAACGTACGGGAACTCGAAAACTGCCTCAAGCGTGCCGTCATCATGGCGGATGGCAATCGGATCACAGCCGACGATCTCGGACTTGAAACGGTCGAAGAAGACCTCTTGCGGCTCAACCTGCGCCAGGTGCGGGATGAAGCCGAACGCCTTGCGGTACTGCGTGCACTGGCGCGGACCAATCACAACGTTGCGCGGGCGGCCGAAATTCTTGGCATCAGTCGCCCTTCGCTCTATGACTTGATGAACCGGTTTGACCTCAAAAAGGAGAATGGATCGTGAACAGGACTACAAGGGGTGGATCGCTCTCCGGCTGGCGCCGGCGCTCGCGCGGCCTGGTGTTGAGCATGCTGTCGGTTGCCTTGTTGAGCGCGTGTGGCGACAGCCCCGAGCAGATGATTTCCTCGGCCAGGACCTATCTCTCCAAGAACGATCCGGGCGCGGCCACCATTCAGCTCAAGAATGCCCTGCAGGAAGACGGCACGCTCGTTGAGGCCCGTTTCCTCCTTGGCCGGATCCACCTTGAGCAAGGGGATGTGCCCGGGGCGAACAAGGAATTGCAGCGCGCCTTCGATCTCGGGTACGCGAAGGACGACGTCGTTCCGCTGCTTGCGCGGGCGCGGGTCAATGCCGGCGAGTTCGACCGTGTGCTGGACGATTTTGCCAGCGTCAAGCTCAACGATGCGGCGGCTCAGGGGCGTCTGCTTGGTGCCGTGGCCGATGCCTATCTGGGCAAGGCGAATGTTGCCGAGGCAATCAAGGTCTATCAGCAAGCACTTGAGTTGCGCCCGAATGACGCCGAGGCCGGGATAGGGCTGGCGCGCGCCCGCCTTTTCAGTCGCGAGCCCGCCATCGCTGAAGAGACCGTCAGGGCCGTCATTGCGCACAGCCCCGACAATGGCGCAGCGTATGCGACGCTGTTCGACGTCCTGCAAATGCAGGGCAAAACCGAAGAAGCCATTGCCGCGATGGAAGAGGCGGTGCGCTTGCAGCCTGATCAGGTTGCTTACCACTACACGCTGATTTCCCATCTTTTCCGCAGCGGACGCCCCGACGACGCCACGGCGCGCTTCGCAGCGATGAAGAAGCTCGCCCCGAACAATACCTCGACGCGTTATTTGCAAGCCTTCATCGATGCACGTGCCGGTCGCTTGCCCGAGGCACGCGATGGACTGATGCAGGTCCTCAAGCAGGCGCCCGACTTTCTGCCCGCCCAGCTCCTTGCCGGCACGGTGTTGCTGCGACTCAACGATCAGGCCCAGGCGCGAACTTACCTCAATTCCGTCCTCAGCCGTGCTCCCGGGCAGGAGCTGGCGCGCACGCTGCTGATCAACTCGCACTTGAGCTCGGGCGAGGCGCCGCGGGCGCTCGAGTTGCTACAACCTCTGCTCGAGCGGCCGGCGCCCGACGAGCGACTGCTTGGGCTCGCCGGGCAGGTGTTCCTGGCCAATGGTGACTTCGAGAAGGCCGAAGATTACTTCCAGCGAGCGGCCAAGGTGGCGCCGCAGGATGCCCAGGCCCGCCTGCGGCTCGGTGCGGTGCGTATGGTTGGGGGGGATGCTGCGGGCGCGCTGGCTGACTTCGAAAGCGCAGCGGAGATGGACGATGGTGCCATCCAGGCCGATCTCGCGCTGGTGGCCACACATCTGCGGCGCGGCGAAATCGACAAGGCGCTCGAGGCGCAAGCCCAGCTTGAGCGCAAGCAGCCGCAGAACCCACTGGTGCATAACCTGCGTGGCGGCGTAATGCTCGCCAAGCGTGATCTGCCTGCCGCGCGGGCCGCATTCGAAAAGGCCTTGTCACTCAACCCTGATTACCTGGCGGCTGCGGTCAACCTGGCGCGTCTTGACCTTACCGAACGCAAAGTCGATGAGGCGCTTGCGCGCGTTCGCGCCATTGCGGACCGCAACGAAAAGAACATCGAAGCGCGCATGTCGCTGGCCGAACTGCAGCTGACCACAGGCGCTGCGCCCGCGCAGGTGCTTGCCACCCTTGAGCGCGCCCAGGCTGCTGCGCCGGAAGCGCTTACGCCTGGGCTGGCGATCATCCATCATCACCTGCGCAATCGCGAGTTTTCCAAAGCACTCTCGCTTGCTCAGAAACTCGGTGCAGCCAATCCAAATGATGTGCGAGTGATTGACGCCCTGGCGCGTGCCCAGATGGCAGCAGGTGACACGCAGCAGGCCATTTCGTCCCTGAATCGCCTGGCCTTGCTTCGTCCCCAGTCCACGGTGCCCTTCACCATGCTGGCCGATGTGCATCGTAGTGCCAAGGACATGGCCGCCGCCGAGCAGGCGTTGCGCAAGGCCCTCGCCATCCGCCCGGATGCCATCGATACCCAGGCGCGCATCGCCAGCCTGCTGGTCGAGCGTGGCGATAATGAGGGGGCGCTGAAGGTTGCGCGCACGGTGCAGCAGCAACATGCGGCTGATCCTGCCGGCTATGTGCTGGAGGCGGAGATCCACGCGGCTGCGGGTCGATGGGCGGAGGCGGCCACCGCCTATCGCCTTGCGGTCGACCGCAAGGCCGGCGGTGATGTCGGTGCCCGGCTGCATGCCGCGCTGATGCGTACGGATCGCAAGGCCGAGGCAGACAAGTTCGCCGCCGACTGGCTGCGCGAGCAGCCCAGGGAAATGGCGATGCGCGGCTATCTGGCTGAACGGGCGCTGGCTGAGGGGCGCAATGCCGAGGCGGTGCGAATTTTCAGTGCGATGAACGAAATCTCGCCCGGCAACGCCTTGTTGCTCAACAACCTGGCGTGGGCGGCAAACCAGATGAAGGACCCGAAGGCGCTCGAATATGCCGAGCAGGCGCAGAGTCTGGCGCCGGACAATCCGGCCATTCTCGACACCCTGGGTGTGATTCAGGTTGATCGCGGCCAGACCGACAAGGGCCTGGCCAATCTGCAGCGCGCGGTATCGCTCGCACCCGAGCTCGCCCCCCTGCGACTGAATTTGGCCAAGTCATACGCACGCGCAGGCCGGAAGGACGAGGCTCGCAAGGAACTGGACGCCTTGTTGCCGAAGTTGAAGGACGGCACGCTGTCGCACAAGGAAGCCACCGAATTGTTGAAAACCCTTTGACAAGGCAGCTGCACAGGCTGAACCAAGGAATCCACGCATGACCACCATTGCCGTCATTGGACTGGGCTATGTCGGCCTGCCGCTCGCGGTGGAGTTTGGCAAGAAATACAAGACCCTCGGTTTCGATCTTGCTGCGGCCAAGGTCGCCGCCTACCGGGACTTCATCGATCCGACCGGTGAGGTGGCAACGGCAGACCTGCGTGCAGCCGTCCATCTGAGCTGCCACACCGACCCCGAGGTCCTGAAGGATGCGGACTTCATCGTCGTTGCGGTACCGACTCCGGTTGACGACGCGCACCAGCCTGACTTCACGCCGCTGATCAGATCCTCCGAGACCGTCGGTCGCCACATGAAGCGGGGCGCAATCGTGGTTTATGAGTCGACCGTCTATCCCGGCGCCACCGAGGAGGTCTGCATTCCCATCCTTGAGCGCGAGTCCGGCCTGCAATGGAAGGACGGGTTCTTTGTTGGTTATTCGCCCGAACGCATCAACCCCGGTGACAAGGAGCGCACCGTGACAAAGATCGTCAAGGTGGTTTCGGGCGATACCCCGGCAACGCTCGATACGGTCGCTAAGGTTTATGGTTCGGTCATCTCCGCAGGGGTCTACCCGGCGAGTTCGATCAAGGTGGCAGAGGCGGCGAAAGTCATCGAAAACACCCAGCGCGATCTCAATATCGCGCTGATGAACGAACTGGCCGTCATCTTTCACAGGATGGGTATCGACACGCTCGAAGTGCTGAAGGCTGCCGGCACCAAGTGGAATTTTCTGCCCTTCCGACCCGGTCTGGTGGGGGGGCACTGCATCGGTGTCGACCCCTACTATCTGACCCACAAGGCCGACATGCTCGGCTACCACCCGCAGGTCATTCTTGCCGGACGGCGCATCAATGACGGTATGGGCAAGTACGTGGCCGAGCAGACCATCAAGCAGATGATCGCAGCCGGTTCGAGCATCAAGGGGGCTGAGGTCATCGTGCTTGGTCTGACTTTCAAGGAAGACTGTCCCGATCTGCGCAACAGCAAGGTCATCGACGTCGTCCGCGAACTGCAGAGCTACGGCTGCCGGGTTCATGTTCATGACCCCGTTGCCGAGTCGGCACAAGCCGAGCACGAATACGGCGTCAGCCTGACGGCCTGGGAGGCCTTGCCGCAGGCCCAGGCCATCGTTGCAGCAGTTGCGCATCAGACCTATCTGGCGATGCCGATTCCCTACTTGCTGGAAAAACTCTCGCCAGGCGGGGTGTTCAGCGACGTAAAATCTGCGTATGACCAGGCAGCGCTTGCTGCTGAAGGAGCCGTTGTCTGGCGCCTTTGAGGGTCGATCCATCGAGAGGGTGATGACCAAGCCGTTCGTGCGGAACCGTCTGAAGTCGAACCGTCGCGCCGTATTCAGCGGCGGGGCAAGGTGCGCGCTCGGGCTGCTGTTGTCGCTGGCTGCGCCGGCTGTGCTCGCTGTCGACGAGCAGCTGGTGGCTCAGGCCTTTGCGGAACAGGCGCGCTACCTGGCGCAGGAAGCCTTGGGCTACGAGCATGGCGAGGGCGTGCCCCGCGACCAGCCCTACGCGGCCCGCCTCTATTGCGAGGCAGCCCGTCTGGGCGACCCGGAGGCCATGTACGCCCTGGGCTGGATGTATGCCAACGGCCGCGGCGTCGAGCGTGACGATGCCTACGCCAACACCTTGTTCGCCATGGCGTCTGTGGTGGGCAATGCCCACGCCGCGCGCATGCAGCACTTTACCGGCGACTACACCGGCGCCGTGCCTGACTGCCTGCACACGCCCGACGAGATCCTTCCGCAGCGCTGGCCGGTCGAAGGCCTGATTGCCCGCCTGTCGCCGGACCGCCAGGCCATTGCACGGCTGCTTGCCGATCTGGCACCGCAATACGGTATCCAGCCGGCGCTGGCGCTGGCCATCGGGCTGACTGAATCGGCTCTGAACCCGCTGGCCCTGTCGCCCAGGAACGCCATGGGCGTGATGCAGCTCATTCCGGATACGGCGCTTCGGTTCAAGGTCAGCCGTCCCTACGATCCGGAACAGAACATTCGGGGCGGCCTGGCCTATCTGCGCTGGCTGCTGGCCTATTTCGAGGGCGATGTCGCCTTTGTTGCCGCCGGCTACAACGCCGGCGAGGGTGCCGTTGACCGTTATTCCGGGGTGCCGCCCTATCGCGAGACGCAGGCTTACGTCGAGCGCATCCTGCGCCACGTCGGGCAGCACCGGCATTCCTTTGACAGCGAGGTGGTCGGGCCCAGCCCGATGCTGCGCAGCTTGCGCCTGATGGCACACGAAGGCCACGACACATGAACCCCCAGTCGATTCAATCGCAGCCCTCCCGTTTTCGCCGTCTGGCCCTGCAGTCGGCTTGCGCATTCATGCTTGCCGCAGCAGCGCCGACGCTCGTGCATGCGGATTTGGCCGGCATCCTGCCGCAGGTCAAGCCTTCGATTGTTGCAGTGGGTACCTATCAGCGTACCCGTAGCCCCGCTTTCCAGTTTCGGGGCACCGGTTTCGTGATTGGCGATGGTCGTTTGATTGCGACCAATGCCCATGTACTGCCCGAGACGGTGGCGAGCGAAAAGATGGAGGCCTTGGTCATTGTCGTTCCCGGCGAGGGCCAGCAGGGCGCGGTGCGGCAGGTCAGCCGGGTCGCGAATGAACCCAGTCGTGATCTTGCGTTGCTCCGTCTCGATGGGGGCGCGCCCCTGCCGGCCCTGTCGCTCGCCGCACACGAACGGGTACAGGAGGGGCAGGAGATCGCCTTTACCGGATTTCCGATCGGTGCTGTGCTGGGCATGACGCCGGTGACCCATCGCGGAATCGTGTCTGCGATCACTCCGATCGGCATCCCGCAGGCCAACTCGCGCGATCTCAACCCGGCCCTCATCCGCCGCCTTGCCAGTGATGTGTTTCGCGTCTACCAGCTCGACGCCACCGCCTATCCCGGCAACAGCGGCAGTCCGGTGTTCGACCCGCAGACGGGCGAAGTGATCGGCGTCATCAATATGGTGTTCGTGAAGTCGACCAAGGAAAGCGTGCTGTCCGACCCGTCGGGGATCAGTTACGCGATTCCGGTGACCTATCTGCACAAGTTGCTGGGCGAGCTGCGCTGAATCGGTGCAAGCCGGCGGTGCAATTGAACATGCAGGAGGCGCCGGCGGAAGTGGCCTCGTCACCAGGAATCGAACCTGGATCTGGCGCTTAGGAGGCGCCTGTTCTATCCGTTGAACTATGACGAGGTGAGCCGCCGCGCATTCTAGCCGTTCGGCGGCTGCTCACCAATAGCTGAGCTCGCGGCCTGTGCCTTGGTCGTGTCAGCCAGTGTCGTACGACCGTGGGTGGAGGCGCTTGCCCTGCGCTCTTCCGCGGGCAACGGATTGCGCAGTGGCGGCAGCAGAAAATCCTGCGGTCGGCGCAGCAGGCGCTGCAGCAGCATGTGGCCGAGTCTGCGTTTCTGGGCAAAGCTGATGCGACGTGCGCGCATCGCCACGCTCAGGGTCAGGGTGAAGCTGACTGCCAGGTTGACCAGGCCGATCAGCAGCACACCGGCCAGCGCCACGGCTACCGCCCGCGAGGACATGTCGAAATCCAGTGCGGTCGCCGCGTAGCCGAGGTAGGCCGACGAAAAGGCAATGTGGCGGATGTCGAGCGGCAGCCCGAACAGCACGCCCAGCGCTGTCGCACCACCCAGCAGAAAGCCGAAGAAGAGGTTGCCCGCCAACGCGCCCAGGTTGTTTTCGATGTAGCTGGCGATGCGCTGCATGCGCGCATCGCCGAGCAGGCGCCGGGGCCAGCGCAGTTGCAGCAGGCGTTCGGGAATGCGGTTGTAGGCCGACAGATTGTCGTAATAGCCGGCAATCAGGCCGGACAGGAACAGACACACGCCGGCAACGGCGGCGAAAAACAGGGCGCCACCAAGTGGATTGATCTCGGCCAGAAGTTGCTGCGCCTTGTCGGCGCTGACGAAGTGAGTTCCGCTCTGGTGGTGGATGGCCATCCCGGCCAGGATGGCGACCGGAATGGCAATGCCCAGGTTGCCGAGAATGGCTGCCAATTGGCTGCGGACGGTGCGCGCGATCAGATCGGCCAGCGCTTCGAGGTTGCGTACGCTGGCGCGTGCTTCGCCGATCGAGGCAGCGATTGCATTGGCCGTCATCGCCGGCTGCTTGGTGGCCACCGTACCGCCCAGGATGTGGATGAACACAAAGCCGATGCCGTAGTTCAGGCAGAAGGACAAGGCTTCGGTCAGCGGTGCCATGCCCTGTGCGTCCAGCATGAGTTTGATGCCGGCCATCAGGGCAATGATCAGCCCGCCCAGCATCGCCGATCCAAGGATGCCGAAATACTCGCCGCGCGTGCTGGTGATGTATTTCTCGCCGGTCTTGCTTGCGCTTTCGGTCATGCGCAGGGACAGGATCTCGAGGTTCTGGCCCCAATAGTCGGTGAGGTAATGCTTGCGACACTCTGCCCGCACCACGGTCTTGAACAGGCGTATCAGACGGGGCGCCACGTCGGCCACGATGCGGCGTTCGCGAAGCTCCTGGAGCATGGCAACCAGCTCGCCGATGCGCGCCAGATGCTGGCGCAGGCGCTCGAGCTTGAAGGTCAGCGTCAGGCTGGTGCCGATCTTGGTCGCGCGCTTGCGGACCCGCTGCAGCACCTCGTCACACTGGCCCAGCATCACCGTCAGGTGGCGGTCGTCGGTGGTCAGGGCCTTGGGTGTGATCCACCAGTCACTGTAGTGCTCGATGTAGCTCAGCAGCTCGGCGTTCTGGGCGAGAAAGGGCGACTCGTATTCTTCCAGGTTAGGGTCGATGCGAATCAGCTCCGGGTCGAGCCCGATCGACGAGACGTGGTAGGACAGCACCCTCAAGGATTCGAGTATCTCGCCGAGGGCCGGCGGCAGCGGGCTGGCATCCTCCTCGACCATGGGCGATTCGTCGCCTAAAAGGGTGGCGAGAAGCTCAAGCCAAAGGTCATCGGTCACCCCATTGACCCATACCTCGTCGTCCGAGCGGTGAAAGACCACCGACAACAAGTCCTTCAGATAAGCGGTGTCGAGCACCTCGGGCAGCAGCCGGTGCGAGATCCGGTTCGAGGTTTCGGAAAAAAAACCGGTTGAGGGCAAAAGCCCGGACGACACATACAGCGACACCTGCTTGCGCTCGGCAAACAGACGCAGAAATGCCGCGCGCACATGGGCCCGCCGTTCGGGCTGGCGGGCGAGCAAATGCGTCAGCGTGCGCAGGCGCTCGGCCGCTTCATCGATCTGACTGGCGCGTCGGGGCCGCAGACGATCGACCAGGGCCACCCAAAGGTTTACCGGGTCCTCGTCAGGCTGGCCAAAGCGCTGGAGGATCTTGTCCATCAATCGGCTCCTGCATGTCGATCAGGCTCGACATGATGATATTTGTGCACTGCATTATCGAGTAATCCGCCCGGATTGCGAGTGGGCGGCTAAAATTCCGGTTCACGTCCTGCTGGCCGCTTCACGGCCGACCTTCCGCCATGCCCTTGCTGTCCGTAGAAAACGCCTGCCTCGCCTTCGGCCATGTCGATCTGCTCGACAAGGTCAGTTTCCAGCTCGATGCCGGCGAGCGCGTGGCCCTGATCGGGCGCAATGGCTCGGGTAAATCCAGCCTGCTGCGGGCGATTGCCGGGCAAGCGGCACTGGATGACGGTGCAGTGTGGCGCGAGACCGGCATGGTGACGGCCTACGTGCCGCAGGAATGCGATTTCGATCTCGAACGCGATGTGTTCGCCACCGTGGCCGATGGCCTGGGCAATGCTGCGCAACTGCTGGTTGATTATCATGCGGCGATGCTCGCCGTAGCCGAACACGCCAGTGCCGAGGCGATGGCCCGGCTCGATGCGCTGCAGCACGCCGTCGAGGAGGCCGAAGGCTGGCGCCTCAATCAGCGCGTCGAACAGATGCTCGCCCGGCTCGGACTCAATCCGGCGTCGAAGGTTTCCAGCCTGTCCGGAGGCGGCATCAAACGTGTGGCGCTGGCACGTGCGCTGGTTGCCGAGCCCGACCTGTTGCTGCTCGATGAGCCGACCAACCACCTTGATATTGATGGCATCCTGTGGCTTGAGAGTCTGATCCGCGACTTTCGTGGCGCCGTCATCGTCATCACCCATGACCGGGTTTTTCTCGACGGCGTGGCGACCCGCATCATCGAGCTCGACCGCGGCCGCCTGGCAAGCTACCCGGGGCGGTTTTCCGACTACCTGCGGCGCAAGGCCGAGGAGCTGGAAGCTGAAGAAAAAGCCGCGGCGCGTTTCGACAAGTTCCTTGCGCAGGAAGAAGTATGGATTCGCAAGGGAGTCGAGGCCCGCCGCACGCGCAACGAAGGCCGTGTGCGCCGCCTCGAGGCGCTACGTCGCGAGCGTGCCGCGCGTCGTGACCGCCTGGGCAACGTCAGCCTGGCGGTCGATCGTGGCGACCGGGGCGGGCAGATGGTGGCCGAGCTGACGCATGTCACCAAGCGCTTTGGCGATCGCGTGGTGGTGCGGGATTTCTCCACCCGCATCATGCGCGGTGATCGCATCGGCTTCATCGGCCCCAACGGCGCCGGCAAGACCACGCTGCTCAAGCTGATCCTGGGCGAGATCGAGCCCGATGAGGGGAGCATTCGTCGTGGTACGCGCCAGTCCGTGGCCTACTTCGACCAGCTGCGCGAGCAACTTGACCCCGAGCTGGCACTCACCGAGGTGATCAGTCCGGGCTCGGATTTCATCGAGATCGGCGGTGAGCGCAAGCACGTCATCGGCTACCTGGGCGACTTCCTGTTTGCCCCGCAACGCGCGCGTTCGCCAGTCAAATCCCTGTCGGGCGGCGAGCGCAATCGTTTGCTGCTGGCGCGCCTGTTTGCGCGGCCGGCCAACGTCATGGTGCTCGACGAGCCGACCAACGACCTCGACATCGAAACCCTCGACCTGCTGGAGGAGCTGCTTGCGGGCTATGACGGCACGCTGTTTCTGGTCAGTCACGACCGTGCCTTCCTCGACAACGTTGTCACCCAGGTGATCGCGGCCGAAGGTGAGGGGGGCTGGGGCGAGTACGCCGGCGGCTACGGTGACTGGCAAAGGGTGCAGGCAGCGCGCGCCGAGCAGGGGATGGCACGCGAAGCGACGAAGCGGGCAGCAGTGTCCGCCGACAAGCCGCGCGCTGCCGAGGGCAAGCCGGTGGCCGGAAAGATGTCATTCAACGACAAGCGCGAACTTGAGGCGCTGCCCGACCGCATCGCCGCGCTGGAAGGTGAGCAGGCCGCGCTGCATGAACGGATGGCCGACCCAGTGCTGTACCAGGAGGCACCGCAGGAAGTCGCGCAGATCAAGTTCAGGCTTGAGGCGCTCGAGGCCGAGATTGAGGCGGCGATGCTGCGCTGGGAAGCACTCGAGTCACGCGCAGCGTCCTCCTGAGGGCCGCCGTGTCAATGGCTAGAACGTACCGATCTGATTGAACCAGGCGGTTGCCGCTGCGGCACCCAGAAACACGAACAGGTGGAACGCAGCCAGCCAACGGTAGCGACGCGCGATGTTATCCGGATCGAGGTCCGAGATCAGATATAGTCCGCTGCCCTCGGGCTTGCGCATCACATGTGCTTCGGGCGCCGCCAGGGCTTCGTCGCGCAGACGGCGGACTTCCCGTTTTGCGGCCATGCGCGCGAGCTCCCATTCGCGCAGGTCGAGCTCACCGTTGCCGTCCAGATCGAAGCGTTGCAGCAGGCCTGCGTGGTCTGCCTTCCAGGCGTCGAGCAGCTCGCGTAGCTGAGCGCGGCTGTCGAAGTCCGGGTTGACGCTGCCCAGTGTGGTGAAGTCGCCCAGCGCATAGACGGTGTCCTCGCGGATCAGCGACCATTGCGTGTAGCGGGTGTCTGCACGGGTCGTGACATCGCGGCGGCGGACTAGCATCTCGGCACCTTCCGGATCGATGGCGCAGACACCGCTGCCATCGTCGAGCAGGAACGAGGCGTCGCTTTCGCGGGTGCTGACCTTGCGCCACCTGCCGTCGGCGTGCCGGCGTTCGGTTACCAGCCGGTACCACAGCACCGGCAGGCCATCGACCGGCGAATGGAGCGGAGCGCCATCGAGTGTCTGCACGCGGCCGCGTAGTTCGACGTAGCCCTGGGCGGCCGAGGCGATGCGGGAAGTCGGCGTATCGAAGATCAGTCGCGCATGCTGGACCGAACGTAGCCAGCCGTAGAGCCCGGTGGCCAGCAGTAGGGCCAGGGCCGCAATGGTGCCCCAGCCGTTGTCTGCACGCAGTGCCAAGGCGACAACGCCGAGCTGCAGCAGCGGCAGTACCGCGTCGAGGCGGGCGCGCCTGAGCCTGACCAGCATGTCTGAGGTCGCCTGGCGCCGGTGCAGGCTCAGGTGTTGAAGAGGGTCTTGAGGTCGACGTCAGCCTTTTCCGCGCTCGAGAACTGCAGCAGTGGCTGGCCGACAAAGGCGAACAGGCGGGCAATGAGGAGGTCGGGGAACTGCTCGATCCGCACGTTAAGGACGTTGACCGCCTCGTTGTACCATTCTCGCCGGTCGGCGATGGCGTTTTCCAGCGCTGTGATACGGCTTTGCAGCTGCATGAAATGTTCGTTTGCCTTCAACTCGGGATAGGCCTCGGCCACCGCAAAGATCTGTCCCAGACCGGCGCGCAGCATGCCTTCGGCCGCACCGAGCGCGCCGACGTCATGCGCTTCGCGAGCAGCGGCCACGCGGGCGCGGGCCTCGGTGACGCGGGCAAGGGTGGCCTGTTCGAACTGTTTGTACTGGCGGCAGGTTTCGACCAGCTTGGGCAGTTCTTCATGGCGTTGCTTGAGCAGAACGTCGATGTTGGACCAGGCCTTGGCGACGTTGTGCTTGAGCTTGACGAGCCCGTTATAGACCAGCACGCCATAGACCAGCGCAAGGACGATGCTGCCGAGCAGGATGGCGGTGGGAATGCTCATGCGGAAAACTCCATGTATGTGCTCTTCATCATACTGCACCGGTAAACCCTCATGTCATGACCTATGCCGCACTCATGGGCAGATCGTGGCGTTGCCGGATGCGCTTTGCCGCTGAGTGCGTGGCTCAGGCTGCACTCAGGTGTCGGTGCCGTGGTCGAGCAGGCGTGCACGCGCTTCGTCGGGTGCCCCCAGGCGGTTGAGCAGAGCCTCGCGCGGGCTGCGCAGCAGGGTCTCGAGTTCGGCGATGTCGTCGGGCAGCCCGGAGTCGTCCCAGCCGCGCGCAAGATGGCGGGTGAGACGGGAGGCGAGCGTTACCGTGCGCACGCGCGGGTCGCTTTGCAGGCTGTCGTCCAGGAGTTGCACCAGCAGGGCGGGCAGGCGCCAGCGGCGGATCAGTTCGAGCTGGATGGCAGCGGCCGTCACCCCGAACACCTGGCGCTGAGCGTCGGCGGTGCGCAGATGGCGGTCCGCTGACTGCAGGGCGTAGACCTGTTCGGTCAGCGTCGGCGCAAAAACCCAGCACACGATCTCCGTGGCTTCGTGCAGCGAGGCGGCCACGGTGATCTCCTGCACGTCGAGGTCGTGCCGCATCACGGCGAACTCGCGTGCCAGTTCGGCAACGCGGCGGGCGCGGGCGATCACCCTGAGCACCCCGACGAGGGCGCGTGGCTGATCCCTGAGTGTTTCCTCGACGGTGGGCAGGCGATCGAACAGGCGGAAGAAGGGCTCGACGCCGATCATCATCACGGCACGCTCGATGGTGGTGATGTCGTGATTCTGCGACTGCCGGCGATGGGTCTCGAGATGGGTCAGCAGGCGCATCGTCATCAGTGGATCGCTGAGCACGATGGCGGCGATCTGGCGGCCGCCTACCCGATCCGAATCGTGCTGCAAGGCTTCCAGCTCACGCACCGTCCGCCGCAGCACGGGCAGCGCCTGCTGTGAAAAGTGTGCCACGTAGGCGTCCACCGACGGCAGGGGGGTGAGCAACTGGCTCATGAGGTTCGATCCGGGGCCTGGGAGACTGCATTATCGGCCGGCCTTGTCAGAACTGAAGCGACGGAACTGAAACGGCCGGTCGGTACTGATCTTTCATCGCGCTATAATTATGCGCAGTCGCACTGAAATGTTCCGTGATATTCCACCGCAAGGAGAACGCTCGAATGAGTTCATTCAAGGCCTTTGTGATCGGCCAGGATTCGGACAGGAAAGTGGTGGCAGGCATGAGCACGATGGCGCTAGAGCAGCTCGACAGCGGCGAAGTGACGATCCGTGTCCACTATTCGAGCATCAATTACAAGGATGCGCTCGCTGCGACCGGCGCGGGCAAGATCATCCGCCGCTTCCCCTGTATCGGCGGCATCGACCTGGCGGGTGAGGTGGTCGACAGTGCCGACGGCCGTTTCAAGCCGGGTGACAAGGTCATTGCCACCAGCTTCGATATTGGCGTGGCCCACCACGGTGGTTACGCCGAGTATGCGCGCGTGCCGGCAGGCTGGGTGGTGCCCTTGCCGGACGGACTGGATCTGTTCGAGGCGATGGCGCTGGGCACGGCCGGCTTTACCGCCGCGCTCGGCGTCGTGCGCATGGAAGACAATGGCCTGGCGCCGTCCAACGGCCCGGTGCTCGTCACCGGGGCCACCGGCGGCGTGGGCGGTCTCGCCATCGACATGCTGGCGCGCCTTGGCTATCACGTCGTCGCGCTGACCGGCAAGGCGGCCGAGGGCGATTACCTGAAGATGCTGGGTGCAGCCGAAATCAAGCTGCGGTCCGAGATCGACTTTGACGCGGTGCGCCCGCTCGAGGCCGCGCAGTGGGCGGGTGCGGTCGACAACGTTGGCGGTCAGATTCTGCACTGGGTGCTGGCGACGATGCAGCAGGCGGGCACGGTCGCCAGCATCGGCAATGCCTCGAGCTTCAAGATCAACACTACGGTGTTCCCCTTCATCCTGCGCGGTGTCAGCCTGCTCGGCATCGATTCAGGCTACATGGGCTTCCCGACCCGGCAACGGGTGTGGGACAGGCTGGCGACCGACCTCAAGCCGCGCCACCTGGCTGAGGTGACGCGCACGATCGACTTCGAATCCCTGCCAGCGGCCTTCGACGATTACATCCAGGGCCGCGTCAAGGGGCGCACGGTCGTGCGCATCGGCGCCTGAGCCCAGGGGCACGACACCCAGATGGTCCCGGCGATGAGCGTTGTTGACAGACTGCCCCGCGTGCTCGTGGTGGACGACTCGCGCATGGTGCGGGCGTCCATCCTCAAGCATATCCGCGGCCGTTTCGAGGCGCGCGAGGAAGTCGACGGCGAGGCCGGCTGGGAGGCCTTGCTGGTCGATCCGGCGATCGATCTGGTGCTGACCGACATCGGCATGCCGCGGCTCGACGGTTTTGGCCTGCTCGAACGTATCCGCGGGTCCAGGGTTGGGCGGGTGCGTGATCTGCCGGTCGTCATCATCTCGGGTGAAGAGGACGAGCGCGCGCGCGAGCGGGCGCTCGCGCTTGGCGCCAACGGCTTCATTCCCAAGGGAGCCGGCGGTGTCGAGTTGCTGGCGACGCTGACTTCATTGCTGCGGCTGTCCACGACCCAGGACGAGTTGGCGCGCAGTCGCGCCGCGCTGGCAGAGCACAGCCCGCGCGACCCGGAAAGTGGTCTCGTCACCCGGGCCTATTTCGAGTACCGCGGCGAGCAGGCGCTGGCGGAGGCACGGCGGCGTCAGACCGACATCGCGGCATTGGTCATTGAGCTTGACGGCTTCGATGCCCTGGTCAAGCGGCATGGTCAGCATGTGGTCCAGCTCATCGTGCGCAAGCTGACCAAGATGGTGGCCGGTCGTATTCGCACCGAGGACAGCCTTTCCCAGCAGTCGATGGCACGCTTCGTGGTGCTGTCGCCGGGCATTGACCTGGCATCGACCTGCGCGTTTGCCCTGCGCCTGCGCGGCAGCTTTGAAAAGCTGGTGATGGCTTATCGCGACGAGCGGATCCGCGTCACCGTGACCATTGGCGTGGCCAATTCGTCGATCGATGGCAAGGCCAGGGTCAGTGATCTGCTGGCGACTGCCCTGGAGCGCGTCCAGCAGGGTCAGGCCGTGGGGGGCAACTGTGTGGTTGCAGACCGTGGCCGGGTCGATCCGCTGCTGATCGAAGCGCAGCGCAAGCAGCCGTGCAGCGTTGATGCCGCCTTGCGCCAGTTGTGTACCGAAGGGGGCGGCGGCGTAGAAACCCGGTTACCCGAGCTTGTGGGCGTGCTGATGCCCTTGCTTGAATTGATAGAATCTCGGCTGCACTGTGGCTTACCGCTTGAGCAACTCCAACGATACCAATACGGAGCGGACGCCGGCAGTGACGATAAGGATGGGACACGAACCACCATCTGAGTCGAAAACCGTCGCAACTGGCGCAGACGCCTTCCCGGCGCTTCGACAGGGGTGACATGTCTATTGCAGGACAGGGAATCAACGAGGGAGAGGATGCAATGAGCGATTACCAGCAATTCCACCGCCGCTCGATCGACGATCGTGACGGATTCTGGGCCGAGCAGGCACAACTGGTGCACTGGAACAAGCCTGCCGAGCAGGTCTGCGACTATTCCAGGCCGCCGTTCGTCAAGTGGTTCAAGGGTGGTGAGACCAACCTCTGCTATAACGCCGTGGATCGACACGCTGCAGCACGTCCGAACGACCGCGCACTGGTATATATCTCCACCGAGACCAACGAAGAGAAGGTCTATACGTTTGCCGAGCTGCAGCGCGAAGTCGAGCGCATGGCGGCGATCTACCAGGAGCTGGGCGTCGTGCGCGGCGACCGGGTCCTGATCTACATGCCAATGATCGCCGAGGCCGCCTTTGCGATGCTGGCCTGCGCGCGCATCGGCGCAATTCACTCGGTGGTGTTCGGCGGTTTTGCGGCCGGTTCGCTCGCCACCCGCATTGACGATGCCAAGCCGGTGCTGATGGTCAGCTCGGATGCCGGCATGCGCAATGGCAAGCCGGTGCCCTACAAGCATCTGGTGGATGAAGCCTGCAAGCTGGCCAAGTTTCCGCCGGCCAGGGTGCTGATCGTCGACCGGGGGCTGGACAAGGGCTTTCCGCGGGTCGAAGGCCGTGACGTCGACTACGCCGAACTGCGCGCGAAGCACATCGACGCCACGGTGGCGGTCGAGTGGCTGGAGTCGTCCGAGCCGAGCTATATTCTCTACACCTCCGGCACCACCGGCCAACCCAAAGGCGTGCAGCGCGACACTGGCGGTTACTGCGTGGCGCTGGCTGCATCGATGAAGCACATCTTCACCGGCGACGCGGGCGAGACCATGTTCTCGACCTCGGATATCGGCTGGGTGGTCGGCCACAGCTACATCATCTATGGTCCGCTGATCGGCGGCATGGCCACCGTCATGTACGAAGGCACGCCCCTGCGTCCGGACGCCGGCATCTGGTGGCAGATCGTCGAGAAGTACAAGGTCAGCGTGATGTTCTCTGCACCCACTGCGGTGCGCGTGCTTAAAAAGCAGGATCCGGCCTTCCTCAAGAAGTACGACCTGTCCTCGCTCAAACACCTGTTCCTTGCCGGCGAACCGCTGGACGAGACCAGCCACCAGTGGATCATGGAGGAGCTCGGCATCCCGGTCATCGACAACTACTGGCAGACCGAAACGGGCTGGCCGATGCTTGCCATCTGCCGCGGGGTGGAAGACAGCCCGATCAAGCTCGGCTCGCCCGCCTTCCCGGTGTACGGTTACGATCTGCGCATCTTCCGCGAGGACGGCAGCGAGTGTGGCGCCAACGAAAAGGGCATTGTCGGCATCTTGCCGCCGCTGCCGCCGGGCTGCCTGTCCACCGTATGGGGTCAGGACGAGCGTTTCGTCAGCACCTACTTCAGCCTGTTCTCGGACCCGGTGGTGTATTCCTCCTCCGACTGGGGGATCAAGGATGACAAGGGCTATTACACCATCCTCGGGCGCATGGACGACGTCATCAACGTCGCCGGCCATCGTCTTGGCACGCGTGAGATCGAGGAGGCGGTGCAGACTCACCCGGCGATCGCCGAGGTGGCTGTGGTCGGGGTTGCCGACGCCCTGAAGGGCCAGATGCCGATGGCCTTTGCAGTGGTGAAGGACGCCAGCGTGGTCGATACTCCGGAGAAGCGTGCCGCGCTTGAAAAGGAAGTGATGAAGAGGGTTGACGAAAGCCTGGGCGCAATTGCCCGTCCGGCTCGCGTTCACTTCATCGGTGGCCTGCCCAAGACGCGTTCGGGCAAGATGCTGCGCAGGTCCATCCAGGCGCTCGCCGAAGGACGTGATGCGGGTGATCTGACCACCATTGATGATCCGAGCACGCTGGATCAGATCAAGGTGGCGCTGAAGGGCTGAAGGGCTTGAGTCACAATAGAAAACGGCGGGCGCAAGCCCGCCGTTTTTTCATGTTTGGGTCCGCCATGGGTTCAGTCCTGAAGGTGGGGGCCTTGCACAAGCCTGCCATCCTGCCGGTTGGCCGGCCCACTGCGGTCAGCGTTGCCCCAGACTGCGTTCGACCTCCTCATTCACCGCACGCCAGAACGGGCGCATGATCATGCGCATGTTGCGGACGATGCTCTGGACGTCCATGACCGACGGCACTCGCGTGCCCCGATGTGAAATCGGTCCGCCAATCTGGCGAATGTCGACACCCAGGCGCGAGAAGTGGGTCGCGAGTCTGGGTTCGGTCAGTACGAACAGGGTGTCGATATCCTTGTGCACGGCGAGCGAGATTGCGCCCAGGTAAAGCCCGATCGGTATGTACGGGAAACGTGGACGATCCTTGGTGCCGAAGTCTTCGTCGTTGACGTCGGCGGGTGTCCGATGCTCCCCTTTGCGGCGCCGGTAGGGTGCGCGCACTGCGAGCCTGGACACTTCGGCGATACGTCCGCGGGGCAGTTTGGCCGGATCGATGATCTTTCGGTCCAGCGTCTGTTCGCAGGTGCGTTCGAACGGTAAAGGGGCGTCGGGGGCATTCGGGTCGGCCAGTACCAGGCGCGTGCAACCGACAAGAGCGTGCGGCGCCTGCACGGTGCGCATCAAGCAGTGCAGGCTGTGACGGTCATATTCATCACGTTCCCGACGGTCTTCGCGCTCCGGTTCGAACTTCAGTTCCTCACAATACACCTGGTGGCGGATGCGGTAGACGTCGTCGCGAAGTGCGTCGTCACTAGCCGCATCGATTCTGAAGTACTGACGGAAGCCGTAGCCCAGATTGAAACGTTCGAAGAGCGACATGTCCTGAACCGTTGGCGAAAGTTGACCGGGCAAGACCCATTTGCTCAGTTATGGCGCCATGTTATTCGATTCCAGGCCACTTTGTTAATTGCATGATGAGGCGGGGTTTGCGGCTTCAGTAAGTGTTTCCGTACCGGACGGGCTTGCGGTACAGTCAAATCGATCAGTTCGGTTATTGAGGAAGACAGATCGATGGACGCCTTGCAGATGGGGGTGCAACTCCCGCCCAGTGTCGCCGATGCGTTGCGGGCGATTGTCGGCAATGAGCATGTGCTCACGACGCCCGACGCGCTGGACGCGTATTCCCGTTGCACGATTCCCTGGAGTACGCAGTGCGCGGCGGTGATCTTTCCGGCTTCGACCGAGGAGGTTGCGGAGGCGGTGAAAGTGGCGGCGCGGCATGGCGTGCCGATCTGGCCGTCGAGCAAGGGACGAAACTGGGGGTATGCGACCACGCTCGCCAGTCGTGACGGTGCGATCGTCATGATTCTTGAGCGTATGAATCGAATCATCGAGGTCAATGAGGAACTTGCCTATGCGGTGATCGAGCCAGGCGTGACCTACGAGCAGTTCAACGCCTACCTGCGCGAACGCGGTCATAAGCTGTGGATCGACTGCATCGATGGGACGGCTCAGGGCAGTGTGTTGGGCAATGCGATCGAGCGAGGCGTGGGTGAGACGTCTTATGGCGACCACTTTGGCAATCTGTGCGGCCTCGAGGTGGTGCTGCCTGATGGTGAGGTAATTCGTACCGGCAGCACGCGCCAGGACCTCAAAACCTGGCACACGCACAAATGGGGTGTCGGCCCCTATCTCGAGGGCATTTTCACCCAGTCCAATCTCGGCATCGTCACCCGTGCCGGCATCTGGCTGCTGCCCGAGCCGGAAAGCCACAACTCTTTCGTCTTTCAGGTTTTCGACGAAAGCGTTCTGCCCAAGGTTCTGGATGCTTATCGGCATCTCGCACTGACGGGCGTCATCACGACCAAGATGCACATGATCAACGACTTCGTGTCGATGAGCATTCTTACGCAGCGAATCAGCGAGAGCGTTTCGCAAAGTGGCGCCCTGACGGATGCCGATCTCGACCGCTTGCGCCACAAGTATGGTGTGTCGCCATGGAGTTGTGCGGGGGCGATCTATGGTGCACCTGCGCTTGTCCGGCTGCAGCGCTCGCTGATCCGCAAGGCCCTGGGCCCGTACGGCAAACTTATCTTCGTCGCTGACTGGCAGGTTCCCTGGATCGAACGAATCGTTCGCTGGTCATGGAAGAGCGACGCAATGCGGTGGCTGACGCAGAAGCTTGCGGGGACCTCCTTGCCCATGCTTGAGTCGGCCCCATTCGTGCATAAGATCCAGCAAGGCATCCCGACCGAGTATTTCGTCAAGCACGCCTACTATCGCCACCGGCATTCGCGACCCATGGGCGATGTTCATCCGGCGCGGGACGGGTGTGGGCTGATCTGGTTTGCCCCGATCGTGCCCTTCACCAACGAGCATGTCTGGCCCTACCTCGACGAGGCCAGGAAGATCTACGCCGCCCACGGTTTCGACTTCTATGTCGCAATGATGCTCATGAACCCGCGTTCCATGATCTGCCTGATGGCGGTCATGTTCGATCGCGAGAGCCCGCAAGAAGTCGAGCAAAGCAAACGACTTTATGACGCCCTTCTTGCCCATATGCGCGAGCGTCACTACGAGCAGTACCGTGCCGGCTTCGCCGCCTGGGATACCCTGTATGACGATGCGCCGGAGCTGAAGCGGCTCAACGACCGCATCAAGGCGGCGCTTGATCCGGCGAACATCCTTGCACCGGGCCACTACGGGGTTGGAGGAAATGATCCGGTTGCTCGACCCTGAACACCCAACGCGCCCAAGTATCTGCTTTGGCGGCAGGATGGAGCCTTAATGGAGCGACGCACCAGAGTCCTGTTGGTCGCAGATGCGATCACGCTTGCGCATCTAGCGCGCCCGGCTGCGCTGGCAGCAGGACTGGACCCCGATCGTTACGATGTCAGCCTGGCGTACGACCCACGCCTCAGCGGCTTCATTCGGCAGCCGGGTTTTGCCGAGTTGCCACTGGAAAGCATGCCGAGCGAGCGCTTTCTCGCCAATGCAGCGCGTGGCGCTCCGCTTTACGATGCCGACACCCTGCGGCGCTACGTCAGATCCGATCTGGCCCTGCTAGAGTCCTTGCGGCCTGACGTCGTCATCGGCGACCATCGACTCTCGCTCTCGGTCAGTGCGAGATGCGCCGGGGTGCCTTATCTCGCCCTGATCAACGCCTACTGGAGTCCCTACACCGTCAGACGACGCTTGCTTGTGCCAGAGTTGCCAATGACGCGTGTTTTGGGGGTGAGCATGGCGCAGGGGTTGTTTCGGGCGGCCTGGCCGATCGCCTCGGCGATCCAGTCGGCGCCGCTCAATCGGGTGCGGAAGGAATATGGCCTGCCGTCGCTGGGTAGCGACTGGTTCAAAGTGTATACGGACGCCGACCGGACGCTATATGTCGATGCGGCTGAACTGGTGCCCACGCGCGACCTGCCCGCCTCACACCGCTATCTCGGACCGGTCATGTGGTCGCCGGATGTCGGTCTGCCGGCCTGGTGGGCGGATATCCCGCCTGATCGCCCGGTGATCTACGCGACGATGGGGAGTTCCGGACGCCCGGGTGTTCTGGAGATGGTCCTCGAGGCGCTCGCCGGTCTCGAGGTCAGCGTACTTGCGACCACTGCCGGCAAGTCAAG
Organism: Thauera sp.; assembly: GCA_035433105.1. GTDB lineage: Bacteria > Pseudomonadota > Gammaproteobacteria > Burkholderiales > Rhodocyclaceae > Thauera. Next base: position 11,908 of record DAORUJ010000009.1, on the reverse strand, counting down.
GCCGAGTTCGGTTCCGGCCAATGCCTGGCTGGTCGACTACGCACCGGGCGACAAGCTGGCAGCGCGCGCCGATCTGATGATCTGCAACGGCGGCAGCCTGACCGTTTACCAGTCTCTGGCCGCCGGAAAGCCCGTGCTGGGGGTTGCGGCGCACATGGATCAGCAATTGAGCATGAGTTATGTGGAATCCGCCGGAGTTGGATGCAGCCTGCGCAGCGATACGCTGACGACAGACCGGCTGAGGTCGGCGACCGATCGGCTGTTGAATGATGCATCGCTTCGCTCCCGGGCAGGCGCCATGGCAGGCGCCATCGCCGGCTACGATCCCGTCCAGCGACTGACCGCCGTGATCGAAGAGGTGGTGCATGGATGAGCGTGCCGAACTGGAGGCCGGCCACTGGGACTGTGTGATCATCGGCACCGGGGTGGGAGGAGCCAGTCTGGGTCATGCGCTTGCACGCGCCGGCCAAAAGGTGTTGTTTCTGGAGAAGGGGCGGGCCGGTTTCCTGTATCCCGACACCGTGCGCGGGGCCTACCCGGAAACACTATTCCCCAGGGAAGAGGCAGCCAGTCCGGATCAGGCATCAGTCCTCAGGCGTGGCGGTCGCTTTAGCGAGGCAATCGGGGATGGGGGGCGTCGTTTCGTTCCCTTGATGGGCACGGGTACCGGAGGCAGCAGTGCGCTCTACGGCATGGCGATGGAGCGCTTCTTTCCGGACGATTTCAAGCCTGGCCTGGCGTTTCCTGCGCTTGCTGGAGATTCGGATTTGCCAGCCCAATGGCCGATCCAGTATGACGAGCTGACGCGCTGGTACCGACAGGCCGAGCAACTCTATGGTGTGCGTGGCGGGCGTGATCCCCTGCGACCCACTGACGCGCCCCTGCCCGCGTCGCCGCCGCTGAGTGCGCGCAGTGCAGAGCTTCATGCGCACTTCGAGGCGGCCGGCCTGCATCCCTATCGCCTGCCGATGGCCTGCGAGTTCGTGACGGGCTGTGAGTGCTGCCAGGGGTTTCTGTGCCCGCGGGACTGCAAGAACGATGCGGCCCGGGCCTGCCTGCGTCCGGCGCTGGATCAGCATGGCGCGGTGCTGGTCGACGAATGCGAGGCGGTCCGCTTCGAGGCGACGGCAACGACGGTTTCGAGCCTGCTGTGTCGCCACCAGGGGCGCGAGTACGTGGTGAAGGCGCGCCGGTTCGTGGTGGCTGCCGGGGCGCTGGCTACGCCGCTGTTGTTGCTGAACTCGCGCTCGGCGTGCTGGCCCGACGGCCTGGCCAATCGCACCGGCCTGGTCGGGCGTAACCTGATGCGCCACTTCGTCGATCTCTATCTGGTCTTTACCCGAGCACGGGGCGAAAACCGGCAGAAGGAGATCGGGCTGAGCGACTTCTACGCCCGCGACGGGCGCAAGCTGGGGACGCTGCAATCCTTCGGTGCGCTGCCGCCGGCATCCGTTCTCGCGGCGACGATGGCCCAGGACGTGGCTGACGTGGCGCCCTGGGCAGCCCCGCTTTTCGCGCCGCTGCGACCGTTCGTGAAGGCGATTCTGCCGCACGTGTTTGGCCGCGGCATCCTGCTGGCGGGGATCATGGAGGATCTGCCTTATCGCGACAACCGCATCGTTCCAGGTGATCCGCCGCGGCTTGAATACAGTCTGCGCACTCAGGATCATGCGCGCTTGCGACATTTCCGCAGTTCAATTGCCGACACGCTCAAACCGTATCGCTTTCTTGCGCTCAGGCAGGCTGAGAAGAACGCCATGCTTGCCCATGTCTGCGGAACCTGCCGGTTTGGCGATGACCCGCAGGCCAGCGTGCTCGACCGCAACAACCGTGCGCACGGCATTGACAACCTCTACGTCGTCGATGCCTCGTTTTTCCCGTCAAGCGCTGGGACGAACCCGGCACTGACGATCGCCGCCAATGCGCTGCGCGTGGCTGATGTCATGCTGTCGTCCAACGAGCAGGGAGTGCCCAGATGAGTCGCGCAGGAATGTCGATGGGCAGCATGGTGGCGCCAGCAGCGGCGCCGCCCAGAGTCACTCGTCAGGGGCTTTGGCGGCTGCGGCTGGAGACAGAGGTCCATATCGCGTCCACGGCCGAGCAGGTCTGGGCGGTGATGACGGATTTCGGGCGCTATGCCGACTGGAATCCGGCGATCCCGAGCGCCGAAGGCGAGGCACGCGTGGGTACGGTGCTCAAGGTCGTGATCGAGTGGCCTGGGTTGAAGCGCGATCGCTACGCGCTGTCGGTGACCGAGGTCGAGCACGGTCGGGTGCTGGCCTGGCTGGGACACTTCGGTGTTCGGGGGCTGATGGATGGCGACCATCGATTCGTGATCGAGCCCTTGCCTGCGGGCGGTGTTCGAGTGCAGCAGGTCGAGGACTTTGCCGGAATTCTTATCCCGATCATGGCGCCCTGGCTCAGGGACAACGTGCTGCGCGGCTTTGTCGCGGTCAATGAGGCACTTAAACGGCGCGTCGAAAGGCTGGGTGCCGACTAAGCCTGATGCGGCGCTGCGGACTTGATCCGCACGGCCGGAACGCCGCCCCAGGTTTCACCCTTCCCGATCAGCGTCCCGGCCTTGAGGACCGAGCCCGGCAGCACCACGGCGCCGGCGCCAATGGTGACGCCCGGCATCAGGATGCAGCCCACACCCACCGTCGCCCTGGCGCCGACGCGTACCGTGCCGAGAATGAAATGTTCGCCCCACATCGTGTGCGAAGTGACGATGCATCCTTCGCCGAGCACGCACCCGTCTTCCAGGATCGTCAGGCGCGGGTCGAGAATCTTGCCGGCGACCGCCACCTGTTTGCCGACACTGGCGCCAAAGAGGGCGTAGAAGGCCGGCCGGGCAAAGACTGGAAAGAAAACCGACAGCGCCGCCTTGCCCAGCTCGGCCACCACATGCTGAACCTTCCACAAGGTGAATTGCGCGTGGGGCGCATCGTACTGACCATCCTTGAGCGGCAGCGCACGCATCAGCGCGGCAAGAGTGGCTGCGGTCACGAGCCCAAAGATCGCCATCCCTGACAGGAACAGCACAATCGGAGCCAAGTCGCCAGCCCACTGTGCGCCTGGCGCTTTCAAGGCGATCAGCAGCGCGAGGGTTACCAATACGTTGAACGTGATCAACAATGTGGTGAACAGGAAATCTTTGGCATCGGTCTTCATGGCTGGATTCTAGGCGCGAAGACAAAAAAAGAAGAGGCCCGCAGGCCTCTTCTTTCAGCAAACAACTGCTATGCCGTTCAGGCTTGCTTGCGGCGACGGCTCAGACCCAGGCCCAGCAGGCCCATGCCCATCAGCGCAACCGTCGCGGGTTCCGGAACCGTCATCAGGTTCACGTTCGCGTCGGCGCGGATGACGTCACCAGCTGCCGCAGCCATGCTCGTCCAGCCGTTGGCATTGTCGAAGAAGTTCGTGGTCTGGAACGAAGTGCCTTCGTTCGGGCCATACTGCAGCGTGGTGCTCGAGGTGTAGCCGTTCGGCACGTTGGGCAGGAAGCCGACGACGTCGGCCAGGTTCGCGGGGTCATCCACACCCATCTGCGCGAAGCTCAGGCCACCAAGCAGGTTGGCAGCGCCACCGGCGCTGACGCCGTTGGACGTGAAGGTCGTCGACAGGGAGGCGGCAGACACGGTGCCGTCGGCGATCAGCATGCCGTCGGTGTAGCCGACACCAGCCAGAATGCCGGCGGTGTTCAGGATGAAAGTGTTGCTCAGGCTCGCATCATCGTAGAACACCGAGACGCGGCTGTTCGCCGTCAGGGGCTGAAGAATCGCGAGGCCGGGGGCCGCGAAAGTCACGATTTCCTGGAAGATCGCGGTAACGGTCAGCTGATAAGTGCCAGCAGCCTGTGACGCCCACGCCAGGTTGGGGGACGCAACGCCGGTGTTGAAGGCATTGACCACGCCCTGATACACGGTCGTGATGATGTCGCCGGCCACGATGCCCGATGTTGCTGCGGGGCTCAGTTGAGTGGCGCCCTTGTAAAACGCTGCCGAGCCTTGCGAGTAGACGTCGAAGCCGTCGACGTTGAACAGCACGCCATCGTTCGTGTTCGCGCCGTTGGAGGTGTTGAAGTTCCCCACCCACGGGGTTGCGTGCGCTGCACCGGTGGCCAGGCCAGCCAGCATGACAGCAGCGGCGATTGTCTTGAGTTTCATGACTTGCCTCATTGAGTTCGAGTTGAGATTTCGGGCCCCCGAGCTTTTTTCGCCGGGTTCGTTCGATATAAAGCAAACGTTGTGCCAGCTATTAAATGAAATCCTCAGGCAATTGAAATAGAAGGGAAAAATTGTTTTTTGCTAAAGCGGGTACGCCGAATACAGCGAGCCTCAGGGGGTGAGTGTAAAAAAATCCGACACATGTCGTTGGCAAATCGGCGACTTCCTGGGCCTGGCTGCAGCTCACGGATCGGAAGCGCTTGTTCGTCACGCGGTGTAGCGACATGAGGCGGCCGGGCAGCGGCGAAGTTAAGATGTCGAAAGTGGAAATTGAACAGCGTTCGGACAAGGCGGGGAGTGCCGACATGATCGTGGCGGATGTTTGTGGTCGCGCAGTGCAGGAGTACCTGGGGGCCTGCCGCAACGTGACGCGCCAGTACCGGCGCAGCCTGTTCGGGGTGGCGGCGGTGGCCTTTGGTGTCGTGGCGCTGATGCTGGCGACGGGTTTCGTGGAGTGGATATTCTGGGCCACCCGCGAGGGCACGATCCAGAACGGTCTGGGTCATGTGCATGTGATGCGTGATGGCTATCTCAGCGAGGGGCAGGCCGACCCTTTCAAATACCTGGTGGACGAGGCATCGCCGGCGGTGCAGCAGATTGCCGCCATGCCCGGCCTGAAGACCATGGCGCCACGGCTCGCGTTCAACGGCATGATCAGCCACGACGACAACACGCTGTCCTTTGTCGGCGAAGGGGTTGCGCCTGATGCCGAGCGGGTGCTGAGCCGTGCCATGATCGTTGCCGAGGGCGAGCCCTTGTCCACCGTGCAGGCGGACGGAATCATGCTGGGGCGCGGCCTGGCGGAGAACCTCGGGGTGGGCGTCGGCGACCTCGTGGTGCTGCTGGCGAACACCCCCACGGGCGGGATCAACGCGGTCGAGGCAAGCGTCGTCGGTCTGTTCAGCACCGTGAGCAAGGCTTACGACGATTCGGCCGCACGTCTGCCCCTGGCGCTGGCGCAGAAGCTCCTGAAAGTGTCCGGGGTTCACCGCTGGATCCTCGTGCTCGAGGATACGGAGAACACTGCCAGCGTGACCGCTGCCTTGCGCCAGACCCATGCCGGCAGCGGCCTGGCCTTTGTGCCCTGGTACGAAATGGCCGATTTCTATACCAAGCTGGTGTCGCTGCTGTCGCGACAGATGGGCGTGGTGGTGATCATCATTGGCGTGATCATCGTGCTCAGCATCTCGAACATGATGATGATGAACGTCCTCGAGCGGACCGCCGAGATCGGCACATGCATGGCCATCGGCCGGACGCGTCGGCAGATTCTTCGCCAGTTCGTGTTCGAGGGCCTGACGATCGGGCTTACCGGTGCCGCGCTCGGTTTGTTGGTCGGGGCGCTGGGGGCGCTTGGCATCTCGTATGTCGGTATTCCGATGCCGCCGCCGCCCGGTATGTCCGAAAGCTACCGAGGCGAGATTCTGTTGACTGCGCCGATTGCGCTGCAGGCCCTGTCCGTGGCGATGGGCACGACGCTTCTGGCCAGCCTCTACCCGGCGTGGAAGGCTTCACGGCTGCAGATCGTCGATGCACTGCGACATAACCGCTAAGGGACGGAGGCCACCATGCTGATTCTCGCGTTCCGCAACATTCTCCGGCAGCGTCTCAGGACGGCGATGACACTCGCGGCGATCGTCTTCGGTGTCGTCGCGCTGATCCTGAGCGGGGGCTTTGTCCAGGACGTTTATCATCAGCTCGGCGAAGCCTTGATTCACTCCCAGTCGGGGCATCTTCAGGTCGTCAAACAGGGTTTCTACGAGAAGGGAAGCCGTAGCCCCGAGCAGTACATCATCGGCGAGCCCGAGCGCCTGCGCAGCCAGATTGCGTCCCAGCCTGGAGTCAGCGACGTGATGGCACGAATCAGCTTCTCGGGGTTGATCAACAATGGGCGGACTGACTGGGCAATCGTCGGCCAGGGGGTTGAAGCGGAAAAGGAAGCGGTGCTGGGCAGCCAGTTGCGGATTGCCGCCGGACGTCAGCTCGGGCCCAAGGACAGCTATGGGATTCTGGTTGGCGAGGGGGTGGCTCAGGCCCTGAAGCTGAAGCCGGGTGATTTCGTGACCCTGCTGCTCAATACGCCGGAGGGCGCCCTGAACAGTCTGGAGTTTGAGGTTGTCGGGGCATTCCAGAGCTTCTCTGCCGACTACGATGCGCGTGCGGTCAGCATCCCGCTGGCGGCTGCGCAGGAGCTCCTCGGCACGAAGGGAGCCAACGCCATGGTGGTGTCGCTGGACAGCACGGCGCTGACCGAGCGCGCCGCCACCGCCATCGAGGCCGCCCTGCAGGGCAGCGGCTTCGAGGTCGAAACCTGGAAGAGCCTGAATGCGTTCTACGAAAATACCGTCGCGCTCTATGAGCGGCAGTTCGGCTTTCTCCAGCTCATCATCCTGATTCTCGTGCTGCTTGGCGTGGCGAACAGCGTCAACATGAGCGCGTTCGAGCGGGTTGGCGAGTTTGGCACGATGATGGCGCTCGGCAACCGCCAGGGCGACATCCACCGGCTGGTGATGCTCGAGAATTTCGTTCTTGGCCTGATCGGCGGCGGGGTGGGGGTATTGCTTGGGGTGCTGCTCGCATTCGTGCTGTCCGCGGTCGGCATCGAAATGCCGCCGCCGCCGAACGCGAACCTGGGCTATGTGGCACACATCCGGGTGGTACCGCAGGTGCTGGTGCTTGGCTTTGTCGTGGGCCTGGGGGCAACGACGCTTGCAGCCTTGATTCCGGCGTGGCGCGTGTCCCGCATCGCCCCGGTGGATGCGCTGCGCAAGAACGCTTGAGGCTGTTCTTGCCTGCTAGCGGGGGGGCGTCTGCCCTGAGCCGTATTTTTCCTGCAGGTAGCGTTCGAGAATGACTGGAAGGAAACTGTCCGAATCGGGCAGCTTCAACCCTTGCTCCGCCAGCTTGCTGGTGTAGGCGGCATTGTCGAAGCCCTGATTGTCGGCGAGATAGTCCAGGTAGATGGGCAGGGTGGACAAGGCGCGCCGCAGCTTGGGGGGCGCGAACAGTGCGGCAACCCGCGGTATGGCGGCGAACACTCGGCGTGGAATCGTCAGGCTGGGCGGAATGGACTGGCCGTGGGCACGGAAGGCGTCGCGCAGTTTCGATTTCAGCTCGGACAGTCTGGGTGAGCGCACCGGCCCCGAGCACAGGTGGTAGATCCGGCCTGCGGTCTCGGGTGCCTGACTGGCATCGACGATGGCACGCGCTACCCAGTCGACGGGAATGATGTCGAGCCGGACGTCACCGAAGTCGGGATAGACCCCGAGTGTCTTGCGCCCGGTCATGATCTCGCAGATGAAATAAAAGATCTGGAAGTGAATGATCCTGCCGGTTCTCGAGTCTCCGACCACCATGCTGGGACGGTGGACGGTGATCGGCAGGCGTTCGATGTCGACCGCTTCACGAACCAGCGCCTCGGCTTCGGCCTTCGACTGCTCATAGGTGTTGTGGAAAGCACGAGGCTCGTCGATCCATGTTTCCGGCAAGGCGCCTTGACGCTTTCCGGCCACGCCGACGGTGCTGACGAACTCGATTTTCTGCAGTCGCCCGGCCGCAGCAAGGCGACGACCGAGCGCCAGAATCTGCCTGGCGGAGCCGAGCGCGGAGGCTCGCGCGTACTCCAGCGTCTCGTTCATGCGCACGGTGGCAGCGCAGTGAATGATGTGGGTGGTGTCGGCGCAGAGCCGCTCGTAGGTGTCCCGCTCCAGGCCGAAGTCGTCCAGTGCCGCATCGCCACGCAGCGGTTCGATTCGTTGCCGCGCTTCGGCGTCGGGGGGAAGTTCCCAGAACCGGCAAAGCGCGTCGAAGCGCTCGCGCAGGTGTTGTTCCGTCGTGGCACGAATCAGGATGCGAATCCGCGTTGTCGGCTCGGACAGCAGCAGCGGCACGATGGCGCTGCCCACGGCGCCTGAGGCGCCGGTGAGGAAATAGACGTTCATGGTGCGATGATGACCGGCATGTGGGTTGCTCCAGGCCTGGGGGCGGCTGCGGCAGGCGCTGAATACGCCTGATCGATCTGAGGGGCGAAGCGCTCTTCCACCGGCTTGCGCCGTATCTTCAGGTTGGCGGTCAGCTCGCCGGCCGCGATCGTGAAGGGGTGTGTCGTAACGACGACGGCGCCGGGCCGCTGATAGTCGGTAAAGTCTGTGCAGGCTGCCGTAACATCGGCGGCAATCGCCGCGGCACCCGCCGCGCCGGAGGGGTCCGGGCAGGCGGCGTGGTGCGCATCGAGTGCCAGAATCGCCAGTGGATAGGGACGATTACGGCCGGTGATGACGGCGTGTTCGACGTAGGGGATCTGCTTGAGCGCCCCTTCGATCGGTGCCGGTGCAATGCGGCGCCCGGTAGAGGTCTTGAATACCTCACTCTTGCGGCCTTCCAGCCAGACGTAGCCGTCCGTGTCGATTCTTGCGTAGTCGCCCGTATGCAGGAAGCCCGCGGCATCGATCGGACTGCTGTCGTTGGCGTCTGCGTAGTAGCCCTTGAATATGCCGGGGCCGCGGATCAGCAGTTCCTTGTCGTCCGCGATACGCAGTTCGTTGCCGGGAAGGGGGCGTCCCACGCTGCCGAAGCGGTAGTGCTCGGGCGAATTGATGGCGACGGGGACGACGTTCTCGCTCATGCCGTAGGCCTCGAGCACGAGCCATCCGAGGCCATGAAAGCGCTCGGCCAGCCAGCGCGGCAAGGGGGCCGAGCCACTCACCATGAACTGCAGGTTGTGCCCCATGGCGCCGCGTACCTTCGACAGGATCCTGTCAGCCGCAGGAAGCAGTGCCCGCGTGAGCAAGTCGGGTGTGCGCCCCTGTCTGCGAGCGGTTGCGGCACGCGATCCGACCGTCCAGGCCAGTCCGACGAGTATCCGGATCGGGGCCGGGCGGATGGAGATCGCGTTGAGGATCCCGGCATGAAGCTTCTCGAAGAAACGCGGAACACCAATGAAGAAGCTGGGTGCGATCTGTGGCAGCAACTGCGCGATCTGCTCGGGGCGGTCGACGAAATAGGATCTGGCGCCGCAGGTCAGCGCACAGAAGTTGATCATCCGCTGGAACAGGTTGGAAAGCGGCAGCCAGCACGCCAGCCGGGCATCGCGACCGATGCCGGGAAAGCGCTGGAGAATCTGGTCACAGGCATCAACGATCTGACGGTGGGAATACTCGATGCCCTTGGGCTGGCCGGTACTGCCCGAGGTGAACACGATGGTCGCGGTCTCATCCGGTGCCGGCGGAGGGTATTGTGTGACTTCGCTGCGCGGCGCCAGCAGGCGGTCGAGGTCGTGCGTCGGGGTGGCGCTGGCGTGTGCCCCGGACGCGACGATGGAGACATCCGGGCGCATCCAGTTTCCGCTGATCAGCGCAAGCTGTTCGGCGCTGCCCGCAAACACGAATCTGGGCTGCGTCAGTTCAAGAATGTGACGTATGTTGCGCGGTGCGTCGTGCGCGTCCAGCCCGATCACGATCCCGCCCGCAGACAGAATCGCGAGCTGGCAGTATTCCCACCGCGGCGAGGTCGGCATCATGATGACGACGTGATCCCCTCGGCACAGGCCCAGCTCGACCAGATTCGCCGCCAGCGCATCGACGCGCTCGAGCACTTCATGCCATTGCGTTTCGACCCATTCACCGTGCAAGCCCATCTGCAGGTAGGCAATGTCGTCGGGAGTCTCGGATGCCCGTGCGCGAAGACGCTGCGGCAGTGTTTGCAGCGAGGTGTCCATGAATCAGTTCGTGCGCAGCATCGGGGGGTCGTAGGCGCCCTTGGGCAGGTTGATGCGCAGATCCTCGTCCGCCAGGTCGAGCCACGCCATGCTGCGTTTGACTTCGCGCCCCAGCCCAAGCTTGTGCAGGATCATGAAGTCGACGACGTGCGCCATGATGCGCCAGTAATTCAGACTGGCCTTGCCCTCACGAATGAGGGCGGCGAATTCAGGCGCGTAGGGGTTGTAGCCAAACTGTTTGAGGTCCGAGTACATCATCAGCCAGTTGATCGGGTAGTTGCTGACGATGGGGCTGGCGTGCGAGCTGCGTTGCACCAGGCCAAGTTCGGTGACCTTGCGGATAACCTTGTCCTGGTCATAGTCCCATGCATGGTAGGGCGCCAGATAGCGGGGAAAGGTCGTGCCCGGGCGCAGCTTGAGCGGGTTGTAGAACGCCTCCAGTTCGGCTTCGGAGAACTGGCCGCACTGCTTGAGATGCGGCGGCGTCCAGTCTTCGCTGCTGATCAGCGCAGGGGCGAATTCGTACAACATGCGCTCGGGCTCGGGCTGTCCGGGCGAGTAGCCCGCCAGGACCAGGGGGATGTTCTTTTCTATCGCAAGGCGAATCGCCGCGCCCTCGAACAGCGGCGCATAGACGTAGGACACCGAATAGACCGCGCCGCGCGCCTCCTGATTGCACAGCAGGTAGCGGAACAGCCGGGTCAGAAAACTGTATGCGGGTGTGTAGACCAGATGATCGATGTCGAGCTTGCGCAGCGCGAGACGAATGTTCTTCCACGCCACAGGCGGAAGGTCGATGTCGCAGGTGAACGCCAGGACGCGCAGGCCGTAATCGATCTTCAGCCGGTGCAGCAGGTAGAGGCTGTCCTTGCCGCCGCTGAGCGGCACGATGCAGTCGTACTCCGAGTCCGGGTGATTGCGCGCAGCGCGCAGCGTGGCTTCGAGGTCTTCTAGGGCACCCGCCGGGGCGGTCCTTGCCAGGGTGGGCGAGGAAGGGTTCCTGCAAAACGCGCAGACTCCGGAGGCATCAATGTCCGCCCCTGGAACAGCTGCAGGCAGGAGGCATTTTCGGCACTTTTTCACGGGGGCCTCTATCTGGTCGATCTGTCACCCGGATCGCATGGCATGGGGTGACGACGGATTGCGGATTGCGGATGACGGATCTAGTCGAGCCAACGCCGTGATATTACGTCTCTTCCTTCCGGCTCAAAAGGGCGAGGAGCGCATCGTGCCGTGCGCCCGGTGCGCTTCAGCCGGAAACCATATTGTCGCGGTGAATCAGTTCCGGCTCGTCAATGTAGCCCAGCAGACCTTCGATTTCGGCGGTTGGTCTGCGTGCGATGCGGCGGCATTCGACTGCATTATAGTTTACCAGTCCACGCGCCACTTCTTCGCCTGCCGCGGTACGGCACGCCACCGCGGCGCCGCGCTCGAAGTCGCCCTTTACCTCGATCACCCCCACGGGCAGCAAGCTGCGTCCGCTCCTCAGCGCCGCTGCGGCGCCATCGTCGATGATGAGGGTGCCTGCGAGTTGCAGGTGATCGGCGATCCACTGCTTGCGCGCCTGCAGCGGCGTGCTGGTGGCGTAGAGCAGGGTGCCAATGATCTCTCCCGCCGCCAGCCGCAGCAGCGCATCCTGTTCGCGTCCGCTGGCGATGCAGGTGTGTGCGCCGCTGCGCGCAGCGCGCTGGGCGGCGCGGATCTTGGTGATCATGCCGCCCTTGCTGATCCCGCTGCCGGCGCCGCCGGCCATGGCTTCGTAGCTGCGGTCTTCGGCGCGGCCTTCGGTGATCAGGGTTGCGGCGGGGTCCCGGCGCGGGTCTGCGGTGTACAGGCCTTGCTGGTCGGTGAGGATGATCAGCGCTTCGGCTTCGATCAGGTTGGCGACCAGTGCCCCCAGCGTGTCGTTGTCGCCGAACTTGATTTCGTCGGTGACGACGGTGTCGTTCTCGTTGATGATCGGCAC
>DAORUJ010000008.1:0-57213 GCA_035433105.1 Thauera sp. | reverse complement strand
TCGCAATTCGCGAAGGTGGCCGCACCGTTGGCGCCGGCGTCGTCGCCAAGATCATTGAGTAATTCGTACCAAGCGGACGGAGTCCCATGATTCCGTCCGTCGCTCTTTCCGCTCTTTAGGAACTGACATGCAGAACCAGAAAATCCGTATTCGTCTGAAGGCTTTCGACTACCGCCTTATCGATCAGTCCGCGCTTGAGATCGTTGAAACCGCCAAGCGTACCGGCGCTGTTGTTCGTGGACCGGTTCCGTTGCCGACCCGCATCGAGCGTTTCGATCTGCTGCGGTCACCGCACGTGAACAAGTCGTCGCGCGACCAGATGGAGATCCGCACGCACCAGCGCCTGATGGACATCATTGATCCTACGGACAAGACCGTCGATGCCCTGATGAAGCTGGATCTTCCCGCTGGCGTGGATGTTGAGATCAAGCTGCAGTAAGCGTCCTCCGCTTGCAGAGCGTTGAAAAAGGCCGGTATAATCCGGCCCTTGTGCTTTTTGGCACATTAATTGTGACCCCCGGTCAATCGCAACCGGGATTCAGGAGAAAAATATGAGTCTAGGCCTTGTTGGACGCAAGGTCGGCATGACTCGCATCTTCGCCGAGGATGGTCAATCCATTCCGGTGACGGTGCTTGACGTGTCGGACAATCGTGTGTCCCAGATCAAGACGTCTGAGACCGACGGCTATGCCGCGGTTCAGATTGCTTTTGGCAAGCGTCGTGCCAGCCGGATTACCAAGCCGGTGGCAGGGCATCTCGCCAAGGCGGGCGTTGAGCCCTGCCGCGGCATGAAGGAATTCCGCGTCGCTGAAGACCAGGTTGCCGGCTTTAACGCGGGCGACCTCATCAGCGCTGACCTGTTCCAGGTTGGCCAGAAAGTCGATGTGACGGGTGTGACGATTGGTAAAGGCTTCTCTGGCGCCATCAAGCGCCACAACTTTTCGTCGAACCGCGCCTCACACGGCAACTCTGTTTCGCATAACTCCGCTGGCTCGATCGGCATGGCGCAAGACCCGGGTCGTGTTTTCCCTGGTAAGCGCATGGCGGGTCAATACGGCAATGTTCAGCGCACGACTCAGGGGCTGGAGATCGTTCGTGTGGATGTCGAGCGTCAGCTGTTGCTGGTGAAGGGTGCGGTACCCGGTTCAAAGGGTGGCGATGTCGTCGTTTGTGCGGCGATCAAGGCCTAAGGAGCGCGGAATGGAACTGAAACTCTTGAACGATCAGGGTCAGGCCGCGTCGACGCTGCAGGCGTCGGACGTGTTGTTTGGCCGTGACTATAACGAAGCGCTGGTGCATCAGGTCGTGACCGCCTATCTGGCGAATGCACGGTCGGGTAATCGCAAGCAGAAGGGTCGCTCGGAAATTGCGAAATCAACTCGCAAGCCTTTCCGTCAGAAGGGTACGGGCAATGCGCGTGCCGGTATGGCGTCAAGCCCGCTCTGGCGTGGCGGCGGCAAGATTTTCCCGAATACGCCTGACGAGAACTTCAGTCAGAAGGTCAATCGCAAGATGTACCGCGCCGGCGTGGCGGCGATCCTGTCGCAACTGGCGCGAGAAGACCGGCTGGCGGTAGTGGATGGCTTCAGCCTCGAGGCCCCGAAAACGCGTCTGCTGTCGCAGAAGCTGAAGGGTATGGGTCTCGACTCCGTGCTGGTCATCACTGAAGAAATTGACGAGAACCTGTTCCTGTCTTCGCGCAACCTGCACCACGTTTTGGTGTTGTCGGTTAGTGAGGCGGATCCGGTGTCGCTGGTACGTTTCCCGAAGGTGCTGGTCACCAAGGGTGCTCTGGCGAAGATGGAGGAAGCGTGGCAATGAGCGCGATCAGTCAAGAGCGTCTGCTGCAGGTGTTGCTCGCCCCGCAGATCTCCGAAAAGGCGACGTTTGTCGCCGACAAGAACGAGCAGGTGGTGTTCAAGGTCGCCACCGACGCAACCAAGCCTGAAGTGAAGGCGGCCGTTGAGGCCCTGTTCAAGGTTGAGGTCAAGTCGGTTCAGGTCCTGAATGTTAAGGGCAAGTCCAAGCGCTTCGGTCGCAGTATGGGTCGTCGCAAAGACTGGAAGAAGGCGTTCGTATGCCTGAAGCCCGGCCAGGAAATCAATTTTGCGGCTGGGGAGTGACAAGTCATGGCACTGGTAAAACTTAAGCCGACCTCCGCTGGCCGCCGCGCCCAAGTGAAGGTGGTCAACGCCGACCTTTACAAGGGTCGGCCGATCGCCTCGCTGGTAGAAAAGCAGAGCAAGAATGCAGGCCGGAACAACAACGGCCGGATCACCGTCCGTCATCAGGGTGGTGGTCACAAGCAGCACTACCGTTTTGTCGACTTCCGCCGCAACAAGGACGGGATTCCAGCCAAGGTTGAACGCATCGAGTACGACCCCAACCGGTCGGCGAACATCGCGTTGCTGTGCTACGCCGATGGTGAGCGTCGCTACATCATTGCGCCCCGTGGGGTCGCTGTCGGGCAGCAGTTGATCAGTGGCGCCGAGGCGCCGATCAAGGCAGGCAACGCTTTGCCGATCCGCAACATTCCGGTGGGTTCGACGATCCACTGCATCGAGATGACGCCGGGCAAGGGCGCACAAATTGCGCGGGCTGCGGGTACTTCCGTGCAGCTGCTGGCGCGCGAGGGCTCCTACGCACAACTCCGCCTGCGTTCAGGCGAGATTCGCCGTGTTCACGTCGAGTGCCGCGCCACCATTGGTGAAGTCGGTAACGAAGAGCACGGTCTGCGCAAGATCGGCAAGGCCGGCGCCAATCGCTGGCGCGGTATTCGACCGACGGTTCGTGGTGTAGCAATGAACCCGGTTGATCACCCGCATGGTGGTGGTGAAGGTCGTACGGGCGAGGGGCGCGAACCGGTCAGCCCGTGGGGTACGCCGGCGAAGGGCTATCGGACGCGCAGCAACAAGCGCACCGACAGCATGATCGTGCAGCGTCGTCAGAAGCGTTAAGGGGTAAAAGATGGCACGTTCTATCAAGAAAGGCCCGTTCATCGACGCGCACCTCCTGAAGAAGGTTGACGCGGTGCGAACGAGCAACGACAAGCGACCGCTCAAAACCTGGTCGCGTCGCTCCACGATCCTGCCGGACTTCATCGGGCTGACGATTGCCGTGCATAACGGCAAGCAGCACATTCCGGTGTTCGTGACCGAGAATATGGTTGGCCACAAACTGGGCGAATTCGCGCTGACGCGTACCTTCAAGGGTCACGCTGCCAGCAAGAAGGCCAAGCGCTAAGAGGACGACATGGAAACGAAAGCTATTCTCCGTGGCGTACGCCTGTCGGCACAGAAAGGTCGCCTGGTTGCGGATCTGGTTCGCGGCAAGTCCGTCGATCAGGCGCTCAGCATCCTTGGTTTTTCGCCGAAGAAGGGCGCCAAGATCATCCGCAAGGTGGTCGAGTCCGCAATCGCCAACGCCGAGCACAATGACGGCGCTGACATCGATGCGCTAAAAATCAAGACTATTCACGTGGAAGAAGGGATGACGCTTAAGCGCTTCACCGCGCGTGCGAAGGGTCGCGGTAATCGCATCCTCAAGCCCACCTGCCACGTCTATGTGACGGTCGGCGAGTAAGGAGTAATCATGGGTCAGAAAATCAATCCCACTGGCTTCCGCCTCGCTGTTACACGTGACTGGAGCTCGCGCTGGTTTGCTTCCAGTCGCGACTACGCAGACATGCTGCACGGCGACCTGAAAGTACGTGAATACCTGAAGAAGCGCCTGGCGCATGCATCTGTTGGGCGCGTGATCATCGAGCGTCCGGCGAAGAATGCACGTGTGACGATTTACAGCGCACGTCCTGGCGTCGTCATCGGCAAGAAGGGTGAAGACATCGAAGCGCTCAAGCGCGACCTACAGAAGATCTTTGGCGTGCCCGTTCACGTGAACATCGAAGAGGTGCGCAAGCCCGAGATTGACGCAAAACTGATTGCCGACTCGATCGCTCAGCAGCTCGAGAAGCGCATCATGTTCCGTCGTGCAATGAAGCGTGCGATGCAGAATGCGATGCGTCTTGGTGCTCAGGGCATCAAGATCATGAGCTCGGGTCGCCTTAACGGCGCAGAGATCGCTCGTACCGAGTGGTACCGTGAGGGCCGTGTTCCGCTGCACACGCTGCGTGCGAACATTGACTACGGTGTGTCGGAGGCGAAGACCACCTACGGCATCATTGGTATCAAGGTGTGGGTGTTCAAGGGTGAGATGCTGGGTCGGAACGAACAGCCCGTCGCCGCTGAACCCGAAGCCGATAACCGTCGTGGCCGTCGTGGCGCTCCGCGTGATGGCGAGGGCCGTCCGGGTCGTCGGCCCGCCCGTCGGGGTGAGGGCAGGCAAGAAGAAAGCAGGGGTGAATGATGCTGCAGCCGACTAGAAGAAAGTATCGCAAGGAGCAGAAAGGCCGAAACACCGGCATCGCCACCCGTGGTGCGAAGGTGTCTTTTGGCGAATACGGGCTGAAGGCGATCGGCCGTGGTCGACTGACTGCGCGCCAGATCGAGTCAGCACGCCGGGCCATGACTCGTCACATCAAGCGCGGTGGTCGCATCTGGATCCGTATCTTCCCCGACAAGCCGATCTCGAAGAAGCCTGCCGAAGTCCGCATGGGTAACGGCAAGGGCAACCCGGAATACTGGGTTGCCGAGATTCAGCCGGGCAAGGTGCTCTATGAAATGGACGGCGTGGACGAAGCTCTCGCTCGTGAAGCTTTCCGGCTTGCTGCCGCCAAGCTGCCGATCGAGACAGTATTCGTGACTCGCATGGTGGGGGCTTGAGTATGAAAGCGAGTGAACTCCGCGCCAAGAGCGCTGATGAGTTGAACACGGAGCTGATCGATCTGTTGAAGGCGCAGTTTTCGATGCGCATGCAGCATGCGACGCAGCAGTTGGGGAATACGAGTCAGATCGGGAAGGTCAGGCGCGACATCGCGCGCGTTCGCACCCTCCTGCGCGAAAAGGCGGGTCAGCAATGAGCGAACAAGTTCAAAAGGTTCGCCGCGCGCTTGTTGGGCGTGTGGTGAGCGACAAGATGCAGAAGACCGTGACGGTTCTGGTCGAGAGCCGGGTCAAGCACCCGCTATACGGCAAGATCATCACGCGTTCGGCGAAGTATCACGCTCACGTCGAAGACGATTCGGCGACGGCGGGCGACCTTGTGGAAATTGAGGAGTGCCGCCCGATTTCGCGCACCAAAACCTGG
Organism: Thauera sp.; assembly: GCA_035433105.1. GTDB lineage: Bacteria > Pseudomonadota > Gammaproteobacteria > Burkholderiales > Rhodocyclaceae > Thauera. The sequence continues at coordinate 52,011 of DAORUJ010000008.1, read as the reverse complement.
CGTGTGGCCAAGGTGCTCGAGAAGGCGCGTGTCATCTGAGTAGCGAGTAAGTCGCAAACAAAAAAACAGCTTGGCGTCCTGGCGTTGGGCTGTTATAGTTTTGCCTCTTTGCTCCGGGGCTCGCTCGGGGCATCCTACCCTGACGGGTTCCAAGACTGTCCGCACATGCGGGATAAGTTGGAGATATTTTCATGATTCAAATGCAGTCCAGACTGGACGTGGCCGATAACACCGGCGCACGCTCGGTGATGTGCATCAAGGTCCTGGGTGGGTCCAAGCGCCGCTATGCGGGGATTGGTGACATCATCAAGGTAACCGTTAAGGATGCTGCGCCGCGTGGCCGCGTGAAGAAGGGTGACGTCTACAATGCCGTGGTGGTACGCACCGCCAAGGGCGTTCGTCGTTCCGACGGCTCGCTGGTCAAGTTCGACAACAACGCAGCCGTTCTCCTGAACAATAAGCTTGAGCCGATCGGCACCCGTATCTTCGGGCCGGTGACGCGCGAGCTGCGCTCCGAGCGGTTCATGAAGATCGTCTCGCTGGCGCCTGAAGTGCTCTGAGGAGTCGCTAGATGAACAAGATCCGCAAGGGTGATGAAGTAATGGTGCTGACGGGCAAGGATCGTGGCCGTCGGGGCACCGTGCTGCGCCGCGTCGATGACGAGCGCGTCGTGGTCGAGGGTGTGAATCGGGTGAAGAAGCATGTGCGCCCGAATCCGCTCAAGGGTGAAGTGGGTGGCATTGTTGAGAAAGAAATGCCCATCCATGTTTCGAATGTCGCGCTGTTCAATCCCGCCACCCAGAAGGGTGATCGCATCGGGATCAAGACACTTGAGGACGGCCGAAAGGTCCGTTTTTTCAAGTCGAACGGCGAGCTGGTGAACGCCTAAGGAGTGACGATGGCTCGCTTGCAACAGGTTTACAAAGACGAAGTGGCGCCGGCGCTGAAAACGCAGTTCGGCTACAAGTCGGTAATGGAAGTGCCGCGGATCACCAAGATCACCCTGAATATGGGTGTGGGTGAGGCTGTTGGTGACAAGAAGATTCTGGAGCATGCCATCGGCGATATGACCAAGATTGCGGGTCAGAAGCCGGTTTCTACCAAGGCGCGCAAGTCGATAGCGGGTTTCAAGATCCGTGACGGCTACCCAATCGGCTGCATGGTCACGCTTCGCGGTCCGCGTATGTTCGAGTTTCTGGATCGCTTGGTGACGATTGCGCTGCCGCGCGTTCGTGACTTTCGCGGTATCGGTGCTAAGGGTTTTGATGGCCGTGGTAATTACAACCTCGGCGTCAAGGAACAGATCATCTTCCCGGAAATCGAGTACGACAAGATCGATGCGCTGCGCGGGATGAACATCAGCATCACGACGACGGCGAAGACGGACGAAGAGGCGCGTGCGCTTCTGGGTGCGTTCAAGTTCCCGTTCAAGAATTGAGGGTGATATGGCGAAACTCGCTCTGATCAATCGCGAAGCAAAGCGCGCAAAGTTGGTGGAGAAATTCGCCGCCAAGCGTGCAGCGCTAGTCGCGCAGGTCAAGGACAGTAAGCTGTCCGAAGAAGAACGCATGGCGGCCCGCCTGGCGCTGCAACAACTGCCGCGCAATGCTAACCCGACGCGTCAGCGCAACCGCTGTGCGCTGACGGGGCGTCCGCGTGGTGTGTTCCGCAAGTTCGGTCTGTGCCGCAACAAGCTGCGCGAGATCGCTTTCCGCGGCGAAGTGCCTGGCATGACCAAGGCGAGCTGGTAAGGAGAATTCGAAGATGAGTATGTCCGATCCCATCGCCGACATGCTGACGCGCATCCGCAATGGCCAACAAGCTCAGAAGGCATCTGTTTCGATGCCCTCGTCGAAGCTGAAGGTCGCGATCGCGAAGGTTCTGCAGGACGAAGGTTATATCGACGGTTTTGCCGTCAAGGATCTGGCCGGCAAGGCTACGCTGGATGTGACGCTGAAGTACTACGCCGGTCGCCCGGTGATCGAGCGTATCGAGCGTGTCAGTCGTCCTGGTCTCCGTATCTACAAGGGTAGCGATGACCTCCCGCGCGTCATGAACGGGCTGGGTGTCGCAATAGTGTCCACGCCGCGTGGCGTGATGACGGATCGCAGTGCACGCGCTAGTCGCGTGGGCGGCGAAGTCATCTGCCTTGTCGCATAAGGGGGTGCTATGTCTCGTGTAGCTAAAAATCCGGTGGCGATTCCCAGTGGTGTCGAAGTCATTATTTCGGACACTGAAATTGCCGTGAAGGGCCCACTGGGCATGCTGCGTCAGGCGCTTACCGGTCAGGTAAGTGTCGCGCGTGAAGGCGACTCTGTCGTGTGCAAGGCGCGTGATGGTATTGTTAATTCGCGGGCGATGTCAGGGACGCTGCGCGCGCTGGTGAACAACATGGTCACGGGTGTCACCAAGGGGTTTGAGCGTAAGCTTACCTTGGTTGGCGTCGGTTATCGTGCCCAGGCGCAAGGTGACAAGCTCAATCTGTCGCTCGGCTTCTCGCATCCCGTCGTGCATCAGATGCCCGAAGGTGTGAAGGTCGAAACGCCGACGCAGACCGAGATCCTGATCAAGGGTGTCGACAAGCAGCAGGTTGGCCAGGTTGCGGCCGAGGTGAGGGCATACCGTGCCCCTGAGCCCTATAAGGGTAAGGGCGTCCGTTACTCGGACGAAACGGTCGTGCTCAAGGAAACCAAGAAGAAGTAAGGCGGTTCGTCATGAACAAGAAAGAAACTCGTCTTCGCCGTGCGCGCAAAACTCGCGCCAAACTTGCGGAGCTCAAGGCGGTTCGCCTAGCGGTGTTCCGGTCCAACTGCCACATCTACGCCCAGGTCATTTCTGGTTGCGGTTCGAAGGTGCTTGCGGCGGCGTCCACGGTCGAATCCGAGGTGCGCGCTCAGGTACCGAACGGCGGCAACAAGGCTGCTGCCGAACTGGTCGGCAAGCTGATCGCCGAGCGTGCAAAGGCTGCTGGCATCGAGCAGGTCGCATTCGACCGCTCGGGCTTCCTTTATCACGGCCGCGTTAAGACGCTGGCCGAGGCTGCCCGCGAAGGCGGCCTCAAGTTCTAAGCGAGGAATCGAATGGCTAAGCAGCAATCGAAACGTCCGCAAGCCTCTGACGAGCGCGATGACGGCCTTAAGGAGAAGATGGTCGCGATCAATCGCGTGACCAAGGTCGTCAAGGGCGGTCGTATTCTCGGTTTCGCCGCACTGACCGTGGTCGGTGACGGCGATGGCGCGATCGGCATGGGCAAGGGCAAGTCGCGAGAGGTGCCGGTGGCGGTGCAGAAGGCTATGGACGAGGCGCGGCGCAAGCTGCGTAAGGTCCCGCTCAAGAACGGCACCCTTCATCACACCGTGATCGGCAAGCATGGCGCAGCTTCGGTGCTGATGCAGCCCGCTCCTGCGGGTGCCGGCATCATTGCCGGCGGCCCGATGCGTGCCGTGTTCGAGGTGATGGGCGTTACGGACGTCATTTGCAAGTGCATTGGTTCGGCCAATCCTTACAACGTCGTGCGTGCCACCATCAACGGCTTGATGGCGATCAACACTCCGGCGGATATTGCGGCCAAGCGCGGCAAGTCGGTCGAAGAGGTCCTGGGGTAAGCGATGTCGGACAAGAAAATCAAGGTGACGCTCGTGAAGAGCGTTATCGGCACCAAGCAGTCGCACCGCGCCACCGTGCGCGGCCTCGGCCTGCGTCGGATCAACCATACGGTTGAACTGGCGGATACGCCCGAAGTGCGCGGCATGATCAACAAGGTGTTCTACCTGCTGAAGTGTGAGGGTTGATATGCGCCTGAATACCATCAAGCCGGCCGCCGGCTCCAAGTTCGTGGCGAAGCGTGTCGGCCGCGGGATCGGCAGTGGGCTCGGCAAGACCTGCGGCCGCGGCCACAAAGGTCAAAAGTCGCGTGCCGGCGGTTTTCACAAGGTTGGTTTCGAAGGCGGCCAGATGCCGCTGCAGCGCCGGCTCCCGAAGCGTGGATTCGTTTCGCTGACGCGCTCGCGCAATGCTGAGGTTAGGCTTTCGGAGCTCGCAGCGGTACCGGTCGACGAAATCGATCTGCTGACGTTGAAGCAGGCTGGAATTGTGCCGGGTGACGCGCTGTCGGCGAAGGTTGTGCTGTCAGGTGAGCTCGGCCGCAAGGTCGTACTGCGCGGTGTTGGCGCGACGAAGGGTGCCAAGGCAGCGATCGAAGCTGCCGGCGGCTCCGTTTCGGCTGAGTAATAAAGGGAAAGGCTGTGGCCAAACCATCTGCCACGCTGGGCAATCAGGGGCGGTTCGGCGACCTCAAGCGTCGCCTTCTGTTCTTGCTGGGCGCGCTTGTAGTCTATCGCCTGGGCGCACACATCCCCGTTCCGGGTATCGATCCGGAGCGTCTGGCTGAGCTCTTCCAGTCGCAGGCGGGCGGGATACTCGGCGTTTTCAATTTGTTCTCGGGTGGGGCGCTGTCACGCTTCACGATCTTTGCCCTTGGGATCATGCCTTACATCTCTGCCTCGATCATCATGCAGCTGATGACCGTTGCTGTGCCTAGTCTTGAGGCGCTGAAGAAGGAGGGTGAGGCGGGTCGCAGGAAGATCACGCAGTACACGCGTTATGGAACGCTGTTGTTGGCTTTCGCGCAGTCCTTGGGGATTGCGATCGCGCTTGAAGGGCAGCCCGGCCTAGTGCTCGAGCCGGGGTTGATGTTCCGCTTCGTGACGCTTGCGACGCTGGTCACCGGGACGATGTTCCTCATGTGGCTGGGTGAGCAGATCACCGAGCGCGGTATTGGCAACGGTATTTCGATCATCATTTTCGCGGGTATTGCTGCCGGCTTGCCAAGCGCGATTGGGGGACTGTTCGAGCTGGTTCGTACGGGCTCGATGCATCCCTTTACTGCGCTTCTGATCTGTGCGCTTGTGGTGCTGGTCACTGGCTTCGTGGTCTTTGTCGAGCGCGGTCAGCGCAAGATCTTGGTTAATTACGCGAAGCGGCAGGTTGGGAACAAGGTGTACGGGGGGCAAAGCTCGCATCTGCCGCTCAAGTTGAACATGTCGGGTGTGATTCCGCCGATCTTCGCTTCCAGCATCATTCTCTTCCCCGCGACTCTGGGGCAGTGGTTCGGTGCTTCGGAAGGGATGTACTGGTTGCGTGATTTGTCTTCCACGCTCGCACCCGGCCAGCCGATCTACGTGATGCTGTACGCACTGGCGATCGTGTTCTTCTGTTTCTTTTACACAGCGCTGGTGTTCAATGCGCGTGAAACGGCAGACAACCTGAAAAAGAGCGGTGCATTTGTGCCTGGCATCCGGCCCGGCGATCAGACCGCTCGATACATTGACAAGATTCTCATGCGGCTGACGTTGGCTGGCGCGGTGTATATCACCTTGGTCTGCCTGCTGCCAGAGTTCCTGATCCTTAAATGGAACGTGCCCTTCTACTTTGGTGGCACTTCGCTGTTGATCATCGTAGTTGTGACGATGGACTTCATGGCGCAGGTTCAGGCAGCGGTGATGTCGCACCAGTACGAGAGTCTGCTGAAGAAGGCGAACTTCAAGGGGGCGGGTCTTCCGACTAGGTAGGACATGACGAAGGAAGACGTCATCGAGATGCAGGGCGAGATAACGGAAAATCTCCCCAACGCAACGTTTCGCGTCAGGCTTGAGAATGGGCATTTCATTCTCGGTCACATCTCCGGCAGGATGCGGATGCACTACATTCGGATCCTGCCTGGCGATAAGGTGACGGTGCAACTCACCCCCTACGACCTGACCAAGGGCCGGATCGTCTTCCGGACCAAGTGAGATTAGAGAAACAGGAGCAAGAGCATGCGAGTTCAGGCGTCAGTCAAGCGGCTTTGCCGCAATTGCAAGATTATCCGCCGCAAAGGTGTCGTGCGCGTCATTTGCACCGATCCGCGGCACAAGCAGCGCCAGGGTTGATTAAGTCAGCTCGAGCGATTAAAATTTAATGTTTAGCGTTTTGGGGTAGACGGATGGCCCGTATTGCTGGGGTAAACATTCCCAATCACAAGCACGCCGAGATCGCGTTGACCGCAATCTTTGGGGTAGGCCGTACGCGTGCTCAGAAGATTTGCGACGCCGCTGGTGTGATTCGCTCGGTCAAGATCAAGGATCTGACCGAGTCGGACATGGAAAAGCTGCGTGACGAGGTAGGTCGCTTCGTTGTCGAGGGTGACCTTCGTCGTGAAGTTACGATGAACATCAAGCGACTGATGGACTTGGGCTGCTACCGCGGCGTTCGCCATCGTCGTGGTCTGCCGCTGCGGGGTCAGCGCACACGTACGAATGCGCGCACCCGCAAAGGTCCCCGCAAGGCGATCGCCGGCAAGAAGTGATAGGAACCGATAATGGCTAAGACTGGAACGAAGGTTCGTAAGAAGGTCAAAAAGAATGTGGCTGAAGGTATCGCCCACATTCATGCGAGCTTCAACAATACGATCATCACGATCACCGACCGGCAGGGTAACGCGCTGTCATGGGCGACCTCTGGTGGCGCTGGCTTCAAGGGTTCGCGCAAGAGCACGCCTTTCGCCGCTCAGGTCGCTGCTGAGGCGGCTGGCAAGGTTGCCCAGGAGTGTGGCATCAAGAATCTGGAAGTGCGCATCAAGGGGCCCGGTCCCGGTCGCGAATCTTCCGTGCGTGCGCTGAACGCGCTGGGGATCAAGATTTCCAGCATCACGGACATCACCCCCATCCCGCACAACGGCTGCCGCCCGCCTAAAAAGCGCCGTATCTGACAAGGAGTTGATAAGTGGCTCGTAATCTCGATCCCAAGTGCCGTCAGTGCCGTCGCGAAGGCGAAAAGCTGTTTCTGAAGGCAGAGAAGTGTTTTACCGACAAGTGTGCCATTGAGCGCCGGGCCTATGCGCCGGGTCAGCATGGTCAGCGTTCTGGTCAGCGCATGTCGGGTTATGGCGTGCAACTGCGTGAAAAGCAGAAGATTCGTCGTTTGTATGGTGTTCTTGAGCGTCAGTTCCGCAAGGTCTACGCCGAAGCTGATCGTCGTCGCGGACAAACCGGTGAGAACCTCCTGCAACTGCTCGAAGGCCGGCTGGACTCCGTTGCGTATCGCATGGGTTTCGGTGGTTCACGTGCGGAAGCGCGCCAAGTGGTTCGGCACAATGGTGTCCTGATCAATGGCAAGCGCGTGAACATTCCGTCGTACGTTGTGCGTCCGGGCGATGTCGTCGCCCTGACCGAACGTGCGCGGGTACACCTGCGTGTCAAGGCTGCACTCGAGGCTGCCGAGTCGCGTGGCTTCCCAGAGTGGCTTGAAGTGGACGCCAAGGCGGGCAAGGGTGTGTTCAAGGCCTATCCGGTTCGCTCCGAGCTGCCGCCTACGATCAACGAAGGCCTAGTTGTGGAGCTTTACTCCCGCTAAGCGGGAGATTGAGCCTCTTCTAGTTCCGAGGGAATGCTGATGCAAAGCAATGCACTGCTGAAACCGCGCATCATCGACGTCCAGAGTACCTCGCCCGTTCAGGCGCGAGTAACGATGGAGCCGTTCGAGCGGGGCTTCGGTCACACGTTGGGGAATGCGCTGCGGCGCATCCTTCTATCGTCACTACCTGGTCATGCTGCGACCGAAGTGGCGATCGAAGGAGTGCTGCACGAGTACTCCACACTGGACGGTGTCCGTGAGGACATGGTCGATCTCCTGTTGAACCTCAAGGGGGTTGTGTTCAAGCTGCACAATCGCACCGAGGTTACCCTACGACTGGCCAAGTCGGGTGAGGGCGTGGTTACGGCTGCGGATATCGAGGTCGGTCACGACGTCGAGATCATCAACCCCGATCACGTCATCGCGCACATTGCGCCAGGCGGCAAGCTCGACATGCAGATCAAGGTCGAAGAAGGGCGCGGCTACGTACCCGGCAATGTTCGTCCGATCAATGCGGAGAGCAAGACCATTGGGCGTGTCGTTCTCGACGCTTCGTTTGGTCCGGTGCGCCGCGTGAGCTATCTCGTTGAGAGTGCGCGCGTCGAGCAGCGCACCGACCTCGATCGCTTGGTCATCGATATCGAGACTAATGGCGCGGTTGATCCCGAGCAGGCGATTCGCTATGCGGCGCGTGTGCTGATGGATCAGCTTTCGGTGTTTGCCGAGCTCGAGGGTACTCCGGTGACGGCTCCGGTCGAGAAGCAGATGACGATCGACCCGGTATTGCTGCGACCAGTCGATGATCTCGAGTTGACCGTGCGTTCGGCCAACTGCCTGAAGGCAGAGAATATCTACTACATCGGCGATCTTATTCAGCGCACTGAAACAGAGTTGCTGAAGACCCCGAATCTGGGTCGTAAGTCGCTGAACGAAATCAAGGAAGTGTTGGCCTCCCGCGGGCTGACCCTTGGCATGAAACTGGAAAACTGGCCGCCGGCCGGGCTTGAGAAGCTCGGTTGAGACGCCGGGCAAGTGAGGAATTGAAATGCGTCACCGTAACGGTCTTCGCAAGCTGAATCGTACCAGCAGCCACCGCCAGGCGATGTTCCGCAACATGGCTAATTCGCTGCTGCGTCACGAAGTGATCAAGACGACCCTGCCCAAGGCGAAGGAACTGCGCCGGGTGGTTGAGCCCATGATCACGCTGGGCAAGAAGCCCAGCCTTTCCAACCGCCGTCTGGCTTTCAACCGTTTGCGCGATCGTGACATGGTCGTGAAGCTGTTCGACGAATTGGGGCCGCGCTACGCCGCTCGTAACGGCGGTTATTTGCGCATCCTGAAGTGTGGTTTCCGTGACGGAGACAACGCGCCGATGGCGCTCGTCGAGCTGATGGATCGCGCCGACGGTGAGGTGTTGGATTTAGAAGACGAAGCAGCCTGAATCATGCTGCGGCGTTAAGAGAACCGGGCCTGTGCCCGGTTTTTTTTCGGCTGTGTTGGTGTGCTCGTGATCGGGTGCAGTCGGGAGGCGGGTGATGGGTGTGACCTTGGTTACGGGGGGGGCGGGCTATATCGGCTCGCACACCTGTGTCGAACTGCTCGGTGCAGGGCACGACGTGGTGGTGGTGGACGATCTGTCGAACGCTTCACCCGAGGCGCTGCGACGCATCGAGGAGTTGGCTGGGCGATCACTGCGCGCGTTCGTGCGCGGAGACGTACGTGATGGCGCGCTTCTCGAACAACTCTTTGCAACCCATCCCGTTGACGCGGTGATTCACTTCGCGGCCAGCAAGGCGGTGGGTGAGTCAGTTAAGCAACCGCTCGCTTACTACAGCAACAACCTGAATGGATTGATCACGGTATTGCAAGCGATGGATGCGGCGGGCTGCAGGCGGATGGTGTTCAGCTCGTCGGCAACCGTTTATGGTGATCCGTCACGGGTGCCGATCGACGAGGGTTTTCCGACTACGGCGACGAATCCATACGGCTGGACGAAGTGGATGGGTGAGCAGATCCTGCGCGACCTGGCGGCCTCGGATGCGCGCTGGAAGGTGATCTTGCTGCGCTATTTCAACCCGGTTGGTGCGCACGCCAGCGGCAGGATCGGTGAGGATCCCGACGGTTTGCCCAACAATCTGATGCCCTATGTAAGTCAGGTGGCGGTTGGTAGATTACAGCGCCTGAGTGTGTTTGGTGACGACTATCCGACGGTGGATGGTACCGGCGTTCGGGACTACATTCATGTAGTGGATCTGGCGCTTGGGCACGTAAAGGCACTCGAGTGTATCGACGCCCTGCCCGGTGTGACCACGCTCAATCTCGGTACCGGACGTGGCTATAGTGTGCTTGAAATGGTCCGGGCATTCGAGCAGGCGTCCGGGCGAGAAGTGCCGTTCGAGGTCGTTGGACGCCGAGCGGGGGATGTTGCCGCTTGTTGGGCAGATCCGGCGCGGGCGGCCGAACAACTGGGCTGGCGCGCGGAGCGCGACCTCGACACCATGTGCAGGGATGCTTGGCGCTGGCAGAGTCTGAATCCACGGGGTTATCGAGACTGAGCCAAAGAGACTGAGTCGGCAGGTGTCGGGGTCTTCAGCGGCGCATCCATGAGGTGCAGTTCAGGGCCGGGGGGCGGAGAGGGCTTTTGCGAGATAGCGTCCGGTGTGACTGGCGGGATTCTTCGCGATGACCTCGGGAGGGCCGCAAGCGACCACCGTGCCACCGCCGGCGCCGCCCTCCGGGCCCATGTCGATGACCCAGTCGGCGGTCTTGATGACGTCGAGGTTGTGCTCGATGACGACGACCGTATTGCCGTGATCGCGCAGGCGGTGGAGGACCTTGAGCAGTAGTTCTATATCCTGGAAATGCAGGCCGGTGGTTGGCTCGTCGAGGATGTAAAGGGTCCGGCCTGTGTCGCGCTTGGACAGTTCGAGCGCCAGCTTCACTCGTTGTGCCTCGCCTCCGGACAGGGTGGTGGCACTCTGACCCAGGCGGATATAGCCGAGTCCCACATCCATTAGCGTTTTCAGCTTGCGTGCCACGGTCGGCACTGGCGCGAAGAACTCCTGCGCCTGTTCAACAGTCATTTCCAGCACTTCCTGGATGCTGCGACCCTTGTAGCGAATCTCTAGCGTCTCACGATTGTAGCGCTTGCCGTGGCAGGTATCACAGGGCACATACATGTCGGGCAGGAAGTGCATTTCGACCTTGAGCAGGCCATCGCCTTGACATGCCTCGCAGCGCCCACCGCGAACGTTGAACGAAAATCGGCCTGGCCCGTAGCCGCGCGCTCTGGCCTCGGGAACACCGGCGAACAATTCGCGGATGGGGGTCAGCATGCCGGTATAGGTTGCCGGGTTGGAGCGTGGCGTGCGCCCGATTGGCGACTGGTCTACGTTGATGACCTTGTCGAATGCATCCAGGCCTTCAATGGCTTCGTGTGGAGCGGGTTCGGCAGATGACTTGTTGAGCTCGCGCGATGCGGCGGCGGCAAGCGTGTCGTTGATTAGGGTCGATTTGCCCGAGCCCGAGACGCCGGTCACGCAGGTCATCAGGCCGACGGGGAGCGACACGTCAACCTTCATCAGGTTGTTGCCGTGTGCGCCAAGAATGCGCAGCATGCGCGTTTCATCGGGCGCGGTGCGCCGTGAAGGGATCGCGATCGAGCGTCGTCCGGACAGGTAGTCGCCAGTGACTGAAGCCGGATTCGCGATCACCTGTGCTGGTGATCCGTGAGCGACGATGTGCCCGCCGTGTTCGCCAGCGCCAGGCCCCATGTCCACCAGATAGTCAGCGCTGCGGATCGCGTCCTCGTCATGTTCGACCACGATTACGGTATTGCCCAGGTCGCGCAGCTGACCGAGGGTGCCCAGCAGCCGGTCATTGTCGCGTTGATGCAGTCCGATCGAGGGTTCGTCGAGAACATAAAGCACGCCGGTCAGGCCGGAGCCGATCTGGCTGGCAAGGCGGATACGCTGCGCTTCGCCGCCTGACAGCGTGTCGGCAGAGCGGTCCAGGGATAGATAGTCCAGGCCAACATTGATCAGGAAGCGCAGGCGGTCGGCAATCTCCTTGATGATCCTGTCGGCGACCTGGGCGCGGGCACCGCTCAGGCTGAGCGTCGCGAAGAAGGAAAGGCATTCACCCAGTGGCAGGTGCGCGATCTGATGCAGCGCATGAGTGCCGATCAGAACGTGGCGAGCCTCGCTGCGCAGTCGGCTGCCATGGCAGCCCGGGCAGATCTGGGTGGCGCGATACTTTGTCAATTCCTCGCGTACCGCCAGCGAGTCGGTCTCCTTGAACCGTCGTTCCAGATTCGGGATGATGCCTTCGAAGGGGTGTTCCTTGCTGACCATGCGGCCGTTGTCCGCCATGTAGCGGAAGGCAATCTTCTCCTTCCCCGAACCGTTCAACACCACCTCCTGGACACGCTCGGGCAGCACACCGAAGCTTGCTTCGATGTCGAATCCGTAGTGCTCGGCGAGGCTCGTCAGCATCTGGAAGTAAAACTGGTTGCGTCTGTCCCAGCCGCGGATCGCGCCCGCCGCCAGCGACAGCTCGGGGTGGGCGACGACGCGCGTCGGGTCGAAAAAGTCCACATGGCCGAGCCCGTCGCACTTGGGACAGGCGCCTGCCGGGTTGTTGAACGAGAACAGGCGTGGCTCGAGCTCGGCCAGTGCAAAGCTGCACACTGGGCAGGCGAAGCGCGCCGAAAAAAGGTGTTCCTGGCCGCTGTCCATCTCGACCGCAATTGCTCGTCCGTCAGCGTGGCGTAGCGCGGTTTCGAAGGATTCCGCCAGCCGGCCGCGTAACTCGTCACGGATCTTGAGGCGGTCGATGACGATCTCGACGGTGTGGCGTCGGCCCTTCTCGAGCGCCGGCGTCGCGTCCAGTTCCATCACTTCTCCGTCGACACGCACGCGCACGAAACCTTGCGCGCGCAGGTCGGCAAACAAGTCGTGCTGCTCGCCCTTGCGGCCTGCGACCACTGGCGCGAGGATCATCAGTCGAGCCTCGGGCGGTAGGGCGAGCACATGATCAACCATCTGCGCAATGCTCTGCGCCTCGAGCGCGTGCATGGGGTGGTCGGGGCAGTGGGGGGTGCCGGCGCGTGCGTATAGCAGGCGCAAGTAGTCGTGGATTTCGGTCACCGTGCCCACCGTTGAGCGCGGGTTGTGGCTGGTGGCCTTCTGTTCGATCGAGATAGCCGGCGACAGGCCCTCGATCAAATCAACGTCGGGCTTTTCCATCAATTGCAGGAACTGGCGCGCGTAGGCCGACAAGGATTCGACATAGCGGCGCTGACCTTCGGCGTAGAGCGTGTCGAAGGCGAGCGAGGACTTGCCCGAGCCCGACAGTCCGGTGATCACCGTCAACCGGTTGCGGGGAAGATCGATACTGATGTTCTTCAGATTGTGGGTTCGTGCACCGCGGATGCGGATTTCGTCCATGGCGGCAGACCAGCGGTGGGGAACCGTAAACTATAAGAGAGAACGGCGACTCGGGCCAACGTAAAACGGCGGCGCAGAGGCGGCGATGTTAGAATCCGCTGCTTTATTGCAGGCCGCCTCTACGCATGTCCGTCCCGTCGCGTGATTCCATGACCCCCGCTGAACGTCGTGCTGGCATCAGCCTGGCGGCGATCTTCGCCCTGCGCATGCTCGGCTTGTTCCTGATTCTGCCGGTGTTCGCGGTTCACGCCAAGGGTATTCCTGGAGGTGACAACCTGACTCTGGTCGGTTTGGCGATCGGCGCCTACGGACTCACCCAGGCGTGTCTGCAGATCGCCTACGGTGCCGCGTCCGACCGTTTCGGGCGCAAACCGGTGATCGTCTTCGGCCTCATTCTGTTCGTTGCCGGCAGCGTCGTTGCGGCGCTTGCCGACACGATTCACATCATCATCATCGGCCGTGTGCTGCAGGGGGCGGGCGCGATATCCGCAGCCGTCACCGCGCTGGCGGCCGACCTAACCCGCGATCAGCATCGCACCAAGATCATGGCGATGATCGGTTCGTCGATCGGCCTCGTGTTTGCGTTGTCGATGGTGGCTGCGCCACTGCTGTACGCCGCAGTGGGCATGGACGGCATTTTCTGGCTGACTGCGGCGCTGGCTGCCGGGGCGATCGGTGTGGTGCTGTGGATGGTGCCCGAAGCGCCGCCGGTACCGCGTGCCAATGCCGGCCGTTTCATCGACGTGCTGCGTGATGCGCAGTTGATGCGCCTCAATTTTGGCGTGTTTGCGCTGCATCTGATCCAGACCACCATGTGGGTCATGGTGCCGGCAGCGCTCGTTGCCAGTGGCGGCCTGCCGATCTCCGAGCACTGGAAAGTCTATCTGCCGGCGGTGCTGCTGTCGTTCGTCGTCATGGTGCCGGCTGTGATCATCGCCGAGCGCCGCAACCTGATGAAGCCGGTATTCAATGCAGCGGTGGCGCTGCTGGCGCTGGTGCAGTTTGGATTGTGGCTGTTTGGTGATGGGCTGATACCATTGGCATTGTTGTTGACGCTGTTCTTCGTCGCCTTCAACGTCCTTGAAGCGACCCAACCGTCATGGATATCGCGCATTGCACCTGCAGACGCGAAGGGGACGGCGCTCGGAGTCTACAACACACTGCAGTCCATCGGTCTTTTTCTGGGTGGCCTGCTCGGGGGGTGGCTGGGACAGCGTTTCGGGCCCGGCATGGTCAGCTTGTTCTGCGGTGCGCTGGCGCTGGTCTGGCTGCTTCTGTCGGCGGGCATGAACCCGCCGCCGCTGCGCTCGGTTCCGGCGCCCGAGAGAGCTTGATCGCCCCTTCGGCGCGCGCCCGAAATGGCGACCTCATTCGATTTCAAAGGAGAACGGGATGGCATCCCTGAATAAAGTGATCCTCATCGGCAACCTCGGCAAGGATCCAGAGACCCGCTACGCGCCCAGTGGCGATGCGATCTGCAATCTGACGCTGGCGACGACCGAGACCTGGAAGGACCGAAGCACTGGTGAGCGCCGCGAGGCCACCGAATGGCACCGCGTGGTGTTCTTCGGTCGTGTTGCCGAAGTGGCTGCCCAGTATCTGCGTAAAGGTAGCCAGGTCTATGTCGAAGGCAGGTTGCAGACGCGCAAGTGGCAGGACCAGAGTGGCCAGGACCGCTATACCACCGAGATCCGCGGCGACGAAATGAAGATGCTCGGCCGCCGTGAAGGGGGAGGCGATGCCCCGATGCGCGCCGCTGACGATGGCTACGACGCTCCTGGTGGCGCACCGCGTCAGCCCCAGTCTGCCGCACCGCGTCAGGCCCCGCCCGCTGCACCGCGCCAGCAAGCGCCGGCTGAGCCGTCCAAGCCTGGCTTCGGCGATTTCGATGACGACATTCCGTTCTAGCCAGATCTGCGAGTGCGTTGCACAACGTGACCTGCGTCCGGGTTCAGGGCGCAAGTTGCGGCTAGGATTGAAATTGGGCAGTCGAACCCAAACTGGCTGGCAGAGGAGGGGACTTGCATGAATGAGCTTACGAGCTACCCGGATGGGATCCATGCCCTCGAGTCCGGCTATGGGCGGCCGATGCTGGCGGCAATCCACGTGGTAGTCGAGGGGGGGCGGGCCGCAATCATCGATACTGGAACCAACGATTCCGTGCCCCGCGTGCTGGGCGCGTTAGCAGCGCTGGGCATTGAGCCCGAGAACGTCGACTGGGTCATGCTGACCCATATTCATCTTGACCATGCTGGTGGTGCAGGCAGCCTGATGTGTGCGTTGCCCAGGGCCAGATTGCTGGTCCATCCGCGCGGCCTGCGTCACATGATCGACCCGAGCAGGTTGTGGGAGGGAACATCGGCTGTTTATGGCGCCGAGCGCGCCTATGAACTATACGGCCTGCTCGTGCCGGTTCCGCCCGAGCGCATCGTGCCCGCTACCGATGGGCTGGAGGTTCGCCTTGGCGAGCGTCGCTTTCGCGTGCTCGACACGCCGGGCCATGCCCGCCACCATATCTGCATCTGGGACGACACGGCGCGGGCCTTCTTCACTGGCGATACCTTCGGCCTGTCGTATCGGGAACTCGATGTCGATGGCCGCGCCTTCGTTGTGCCGACCACCACGCCGACACAGTTTCAGCCGGACGCGATGCATGAATCGATCGATCGCATGCTCGCAATGCAGCCTGCAGCGATGTACCTGACCCACTACAGCCGCGTCACCGACGTGCAGCGACTGGGGGCCGATCTGCATCGACTCATCGAGACGATGGTTGCCGTCGCCCAGGCCGCGCGTGGCGACGGCGTCGCGCGCCATGTCGAGATCCTCGCCGGTCTGGAGCAGGTCATCCGCGAAGAGGCCGGTCGCCAGAATTGGGCGCTCGACGAGGAGCAGACACTCGAGTTGCTGCGCATGGACCTTGAGCTCAACGCGCAGGGTCTGGGTGTCTGGCTCGACAGCCAGCGAGCTGTCGAGGCGCAGCCAGCATGACACGGGGCGCCCCCGAATGAGCCTGGTCGTTGTGTCGGAAGGCGACGAGTCGACTCCTGCCGACTTTGATGTGGAGCGTCGCTTTGGCGGCATCGATCGCCTTTACGGCGTCGGCACGGCACGCGCCCTGGCGGCTTCGCATGCCTGCGTGATCGGTATCGGCGGCGTTGGCTCGTGGGTCGTCGAAGCCCTCGCGCGCAGCGGTGTGGGCCGCCTCACCCTGATCGATCTCGACCACGTTGCCGAATCGAACATCAACCGCCAGGTGCATGCACTCGATCTCACCCTCGGCCAGGCCAAGGTGCTGGCCATGGCCGAGCGCGTTGCCGCATTCAATCCGCGCTGCCGGGTTGACACGATTGAAGACTTCCTCACGCCCGAGAACGCCGACAGTTTGCTGAATGGCTTCGATGTCGTGGTTGACGCCATCGATAACGTTCGCGCCAAGGTTGCGATCGCCGTTACCTGCCGGACACGCGGCATGCCGCTGGTGATGGCCGGCGGGGCCGGTGGCAAGCTCGATCCGGCGCAGATCCGCATCGACGACCTTGCGCGTACGCTACAGGATCCGCTTTTGTCCAAAGTGCGGGCGCGCCTGCGCAAGGAGCACGCTTTTCCGCGTGACGCCAAGAAGAAATTTGGCATCGAAGCCGTGTTTTCGGTCGAGCCCTTGCGTTACCCGGAGCCGGCGAGTTGCGAAGTTGATGGGGGGGCAGCGGGTGTGGCACCGAGCGGACGCGCTGGTCTGCAGGGGCTGGCCTGTGCCGGATACGGCTCGAGCATGGCAGTGACCGCCAGCGTGGGTCTGTTTTGCGCGTCACGTGCCATCGATCCACTTTTGCGCGCAGGGCGCAGCCGCCTGGCTGGCTGAGCGCGAACGCTCCGGGACGGTCCCGGTCACAGACCTCTTTGATTGGAGTTCCCGCATGAGCAAGGTCTCATCCCCAGAATCCGCCGCAGTGGTGTTGTTCGGTCATGGCGCGCGTGACCCCGAATGGGCCGGCCCGATGCGGCGCATCCGCGAACGCATGCTGGCTCAATCCGATGCGCCCCGAGTGGAACTTGCCTTTCTCGAGTTCATGCAACCCACGCTGTCCGAAACGATCGCGGCATGTGTCGCGAGCGGCGCAAGGCGCATCGTCGTCGTGCCGATTTTTCTCGCCCAGGGAGGGCATCTCAAGCGTGATCTGCCGGTGATGCTCGACGAGGTGCGGGCTGCACACCCGGATTGCGACATCTCGCTCGTGATTGCGGCGGGCGAGGCCGACCCTGTGGTGGCGGCCATGGCGCAGTACGCGCGGTCCTGCCTGAACTGAGCTCGGCCAGAGCAGCAAGACGACCTTGGCGGACTTGATATTCATAAATATAAGCATATACTTATCATGATGAATATCAGCATAATTCGCCCGCTTGCGCGCGCACTGCCAGCATTTCTCGCGTCTGCACTGATCGCGGCCCAGCCTGGTACTGTGCTGGCACAGGCCGGAGTGCAGACGGTTCGTGTCGAGCCGCAGACGCTGGGCGTAACAATCATCGTCGAGGCCAGTATCGAAGCGCTGCGCCAATCCACGCTCGCGGCACAGATGCCGGGCCGCATTGTCGATCTGAGCGTCGATGCCGGTGACCGTGTGCAGCAGGGCCAGACGTTGGTGCGCATCGACCCTGCCGAGGCCGCTGCAGCTCTTGCGGCTGCTGATGCTGGCATCGCTCAGGCTGAAGCGGCCCGGGTTACTGCGCTGGCGGATTACGAACGCGCGCGCAGCCTGATGGCGCGCGAGTTCATCAGTCAGTCGGCGCTCGATGCAGCCCGAACCCGGTTCCAGGCGGCTGACGCGCAGTTACTTGCTGCACGCGCTCAGCGCACACAGGCAGCGGCCGTGCAGGGCTATGCCACGGTGGCCTCACCGCTGAACGGACTGGTGGCCGAGCGTTTCATCGAAGCCGGCGAGATGGCCCAGCCGGGCCGCAAGCTGCTTACTGTTTATGATCCCAAGCACATGCGTGTGGTTGCGGACCTCGCGCCTCAGCGTCTCGCCGAGCTTGGTGACGCCCTGCACGCCCGTGTCGAGCTGAACGACAGCGGTCGACTCATCGATGCGCTGACCGTCACCGTGCTGCCCGCCGCGGATGCGCGCACCCATACGGTGCGAGTGCGGGTCGATCTGCCGTCCGATATCCCGGGTTTGCTGCCCGGCAGTTTTGCACGTATCCACTTCGATGCCGCTCCGCCATCCGCAGATGCGGCGAGGCCGGTGGTGATTCCCGCGGGCACCGTGCTGCGCCGGGGTGAGCTCACCGCGGTCTATGTGATCGACGCGCAAGGCGGCTTTGCATTGCGTCAGGTGCGCCTGGGTAGGGTGGAGCGGGGGGGGGAGGCGGTGGAAGTCCTCTCTGGCCTGAAGGGCGGCGAGACGCTTGCCCTCGACCCGGTGCAGGCGGGTATCCAGGCACGTTCTGCCCCTGCAGTTGCGCGCTGAGCCGGAGGCGACAATGGATTCACGTCTCGGGATTTCCGGCCGCACCGCCGCCGGCTTTCAGCGCAATGCAATCACGCCACTGCTGGCGCTCGTGTTGTTGCTGGCCGGCATCTTCGCGACCCTGATCACGCCCAAGGAAGAAGAGCCGCAGATCGATGTCACCATGGCCAATGTGCTGGTGGCCTATCCGGGTGCCTCGGCGCACGACGTCGAGTCCCTGGTGGCGAGACCGGCGGAGCAGGTGTTGTCACGCATCGCCGGTGTCGAGCACGTCTATACCGTGTCGCGCCCCGGTATGGCCGTCATCACCGTGCAGTTCGAGGTGGGGGTTCCCAACCAGACTGCGCTGGTACGGCTTTACGACACGGTGCATTCGCACGCCGACTGGCTGTCGCCGCAACTTGGTGTCGGCACGCCGCTGATCAAGCCCAAGGGGATCGACGACGTCCCCATCGTCAGCTTTACCTTCTGGACTGCGGACCCCGAGCGCGCGGGCTTTTCGCTGCAGCAGGTCGCGCGTGCGACCGAGACCGAGCTCAAGCGCATTTCGGGCACGCGCGACGTCGTCACCGTGGGTGGTCCCGGTCACGTCATTCGGGTGAACATGGACATCGAGCGCATGAATGCGCACGGCGTGACTGCACAGGACCTGCGCGCTGCGCTGCAGCTTGCGAATGCCTCGCAGCCTGCGGGCAGCCTGGTCGCGGACAATCGCGAGGTGCTGGTGCAGACCGGCACCTATCTCGAGTCAGCTGAGGACGTACGTAGTCTGGTGGTCGGCGTGCAGGACCAGCGACCGGTGTTTCTGCGCGACGTTGCCGAGGTTGTCGATGGACCGGACCAGCCCTCGCAATACGTTTGGTTCGGTACCGGAGCGGCAGCCGATCAGCGCGGCATCGGCGAGCGTGGTGTGTTCCCCGCGGTCACGCTGGCGCTGTCGAAGAAGCCGGGTGCGAACGCTGCCGACGTCGCCCAGGCGGCGATTCATCGTCTCGAGAATCTGCGCGGCAGCATCATTCCCGACGGCGTGGACGTCACCGTCACCCGGGATTACGGCAAAACCGCCAACGACAAGGCCAACCAGCTCATTGGCAAACTCGTCTTCGCCACCGCGGCAGTCGTGGCACTGGTGTTCTTCGCCCTCGGTCTGCGCGAGGCCATCATCGTCGGCATTGCAGTGTCGCTGACCCTGGCGGCGACCCTGTTCGCGTCCTGGGCCTGGGGCTTCACCCTGAACCGGGTCAGCCTCTTTGCCCTGATCTTCTCGATCGGCATCCTGGTCGATGACGCCATCGTGGTGGTCGAGAACATCCATCGCTGGCACACCCTCGAACCCCGGACCCCGCTGTGGAAGCTGATTCCCAAGGCAGTGGACGAAGTGGGTGGGCCGACCATCCTCGCGACCTTCACCGTCATCGCGGCGCTGTTGCCGATGGCCTTCGTGACCGGTCTGATGGGGCCGTACATGAGCCCGATTCCGATCAATGCCTCGATGGGCATGTTCATCTCGCTCGTGGTGGCTTTCGTCGTCACGCCGTGGCTGGCGCAGAAGATGTTGAGCAGCGCGGGTGAGCACGGCGGCAGCACCCAGTCCGGCGCGAGCGAAGACAAGATGACCCGGCGGCTTGATGCACTCTTTCGTCGCATCATGACGCCCATGTTCGATGCGCAGCGCGGTGCGCGTAACCGGCTCATGCTGTGGCTGGCCGTGCTCGCGCTGATCGTGGCTTCGGTGGCCTTGCCGGCGGTGCAGCTCGTGGTCATGAAGATGCTGCCCTTCGACAACAAGAGCGAGTTCCAGGTGGTGCTCGACATGCCGGTCGGCACCCCGGTGGAAGATACAGCGCGCGTGCTCAACGACATCGGTGCGCACCTGGCGACGGTTCCCGAGGTCACCGACTGGCAAAGTTACGCTGGCACTGCCGCGCCGATCAACTTCAACGGTCTGGTGCGCCAGTACTACCTGCGCAGTGCGCCGGAGCAGGGCGACATTCAGGTCAACCTGGTCGATAAGGGCGCGCGTCACCGTCAGAGCCACGAGATCGCAGTGTCGGTGCGCGATGTTGTCACCGAGATTGCCCGTCGCAACGGCGGCAATGCCAAGGTCGTCGAAGTGCCGCCCGGTCCGCCCGTGCTGTCGCCCATCGTGGCCGAAATCTACGGTCCTGACTATGGTGGTCAGGCTGCAGTGGCGAAACAGGTGCGGGCTGCGTTCGAAGCCACCGCGGACATCGTCGGCGTGGATGACACGGTCGACGAGGCGGCGCCCAAGCTCGTCCTGCGCGTCGACCAGGCCAAGGCTGCGCGTATGGGCGTGGCGCAGGCCGACATCGTCGAAGTCGTGCGTCTCGGGCTGTCAGGCGAGAACGTCACCCCTGTGCATGGTGGCGACAATAAATACGAGCTTCCGGTCCGCATCCAGTTGCCCGCGGTGCGTCAGTCCGACGTCGGCGACCTGCTGGCGATGCAGGTGCGCGCGCGCGACGCTGTCCTGGTAAAGATTTCCGAGTTGGTGAGGCCTGTCGAAACCACGCGCGAGCAGGTTTTGTATCGCAAGGATCTGCTGCCGGTGGTCTACGTCACCGGTGATATGGGCGGCAAGCTCGATTCACCGCTGTACGGTATGTTCGATATCCGTTCCAAGGTCAATGGCATGGCTCTTGAGGGCTCGCCGGGGCTGGCTGGCACGCTCGGTGAATGGTTCATTCACCAGCCCAGCGACCCCTATGCCGGCTATCAGCTCAAGTGGGATGGCGAGTGGCAGATCACCTATGAAACCTTCCGCGACATGGGCGCGGCCTACGCGGTGGGCCTGATCCTGATTTACCTGCTGGTGGTGGCGCAGTTCCGCAGCTACTTGGTGCCCTTGATCATCATGGCGCCGATTCCGCTCACCATCGTTGGCGTGATGCCCGGCCATGCCCTGTTCGGCGCGCAATTCACCGCCACGTCCATGATCGGCATGATCGCGCTTGCCGGCATCATCGTGCGCAACTCCATCCTGCTGGTGGACTTCGTCAATCAGCAGGTTCGCGAAGGCGTGGACTTTGCCGAGGCGCTGATCCGTGCCGCTGCCGTGCGCGCCAAACCGATCGGCCTGACTGCACTGGCCGCGATGATTGGCGCAGTGTTCATCCTTGACGATCCGATCTTCAACGGCCTCGCCATCAGCCTGATCTTCGGCATTTTCGTCTCCACCGTGCTCACGCTCGTCGTGATTCCGGTGCTGTACTACGCCGCCATGCGCGGTCGTATCGCAAGCCTGCAAAACCCTGAGGAGAATCCCGCATGACGACCAACGAATACGTACGCGCCTTCGCCGGTGCCTTCATCCTGATCTCGCTTGGGCTTGGCGTCGAAGCCTCACCGCTTTTCGTCAGCAAGAACTTCCTGTGGCTGACCGCCTTCGTGGGTGCAAACCTGTTCCAGAGCGCCTTCACCGGCTTGTGCCCGCTGATCACTATCCTGCACAAGCTAGGGGTGAAGGACGAAAAGGCGAGTTGCTCGAACTGAGGTTCCAACTGACGTTCAGGCTGAGGCTGGCACTGTGGTCTGGGAGCTGACCGCAGTTGGGTTCCGACCAGTGCCAGGGTCGAGGCCGCAGGGTGCTTGGGCCGTGCGCGTAGATGGTGATGAGCTTACAGACCCCATGGCCGCATGACCGCAGGGGGGCGGTGATGTGCCAGCCCCGCGTCCTGATCAGCGGCCGTCTTCCCGCCGCAGCAGCATCCACAGTGCAAATGCGATCGTTGCGCAGAAAGTCAGCAGTGACCAGTTTGCGATCGACAGACCAAGGAAGGTCCAGTCCACCGCGACGCAATCGCCCGCACCGCGGAAGATCATCGGCAGTGCTTGGCCCAGCGGAAAGCTCTCGAGCATGAACTCCAGGCCCGGTCCGCATTCGGGTATCTCGGGCGGGTAGAGCTGCATCCAGCTCTGACGTGCGGCGATACCTCCCCCGGTCAAGGCCGACAGGCCGATCAGCGCAGCATAGGTCCGGCTGCCAGCGCGCGTCGGGCCGTGCAGTCCGGCGACGAGCGCAATCAGGGCAACGACCAGAAAGGCATAGCGCTGCATGATGCACATTGGGCAGGGCTCCAGCCCCTGGACGTGCTGCAGATAAAGGCCGAAGCCAAGCAGGCCGATGGCCGTGGCGAACAGGGCGAGGTACAGCACGCGTGCGGGCAGGTAAAGCAGGGAACTCAGCAGGGACATCTTGGTTCGCAGTCATAGGCGGGCGCCTATTGTAGGTCATGCTCCGCCTGGGCGTGTTCAGGTGGCTTGGGTTCTCGGGGCTGTGTGCCACCTGTCGATCAAGGCACAGGCCTCGGCAGTGACATCGCGAGCGCCTTGAACTGGTGCGCCAAGGTGCAGAGGGCCCGCCCGTTACCTGCCCGAGTCGGAGCAGGTATCGGGGCGCGCAAGGACCCGCGCCCCAGAGTTCCTGAGGTCCTTAGCGGAGAGTCACCATGATCACCCAAGCAACCGAAGCAGTTTCCCGTCCGCGCAAGGTCGAGCGCCTCGTCACCGGCAAGGCCACGTCCGATGGCGCCGGGGTCAAGCTTACGCGCGTGCTGACTCAGCCCCTGCAGCGCCGGCTCGACCCCTTCCTCATGTTCGATGCCTTTGGCAGCGACAACGCGGACGATTACATTGCGGGCTTTCCTGATCATCCGCATCGCGGCTTTGAAACCATTACCTACCTGATCGCCGGCCGTATGCTCCATCGTGACAGTGCCGGTCACGAAGGCCTGCTGGAAAGTGGCGGTGTGCAGTGGATGACGGCTGGCCGCGGCGTGGTTCATTCCGAGATTCCGCAGCAGGCCGAAGGTCTGATGGAAGGCTTTCAGCTGTGGCTCAACCTGCCGGCCAGGGACAAGCTGTGCCAGCCCTGGTACCGCGATTTCGCCCGTGAAGACTTGCCACGCTTCACCACCGGGGACGGGGTCGAGGCCGTCGTCATCGCGGGCGAGAGCCATGGGGTGGTGGGCGCAGTCAGCCGCGCGGCCACGGCGCCTCTGTATCTCGACCTGATGCTGCCGGCGGGCGCACGCTTCAGCCAGGCACTGCCGCCCGAGCACAATGCCTTGCTCTACGTCTATCGGGGGGAGCTGAAGCTGGGGGATAACCCGGTGCCCGTCAGGCACATGGCCATTCTCGCCAATGCGGCGGACTGCGACGGTGTCACCGTTCAAGCCGGCCCAGCGACCCGTGCGCTGATGATTGCCGGACGCCCGCTCAATGAGGCGATTGCGCAACACGGCCCGTTCGTGATGAATACCGAGCAGGAGATCCGCCAGGCCGTGGCCGACTATCGTGCCGGTACGCTCGCAGGGTAGCTTGCCGAGCAAGCAACAACTCAGGCGCGGCGCCTGGCGGCTGCCGCTCGCTGCCGGCGCGATGCGACTGTCGACCCAGGTCAGTTACACCGTGGGTTAGCGCAGCCTGCTCAGCCCGCCAGCGCTTTCAGGGCTGCGACCTGGGCGGTGATCGGCGCCGGAATCGGCACCTCGCCGGCCAGCATCGCCCGGATCAGCGCTGCATTGTCCACTACCGATGGGGCGTCGGGCAGCGTCTGCAGCGGTGGAGCGCCGCCGTCTTCGCCCGCGACGGCAATTGAGCCGATACCCTCCACATACGCCTTCAGCTCCGGGCATCGTCGCGGATTGGCGTAGATTTCGCCTTCGGTGCCGCGTAGCAGCATCGCGCGCCCCGCGTCCACGCGCAGAAATTCATCCATGCGCTCGAGGTACTCGGGATGCGTCACCGCCACCACGCGCACGCTGCGCCCACGACAAGGGTCGACCAGCTTCGCGACGATGTGACCACTGGCGCGCACGCCCATGCGGGTTCGCAGCGCCAGCAGGGCATCAAGCCCCGGCAGCAGCTTGTCCACGCCGATACAGGCGAGGCGTCTGGCGGCCAGTTGGCGTGAAGCTTCTTCGGCATTCGCCACCGGCTCCAGGCCGAGTGCGGCGAGCAGTTCGAAGGGGCTCACGCGGGTGTCGAAGTCGTGCCGGCCCTGGATCAGCACGGGCACACCTTCACGCGCCAGCAACAGGGCCACCAGAGGCATCAGGTTAGCCTGGCGGCGCGCGCCATTGTAGGTCGGCAACACCACGCAGCGCGGGCCATCCGGCACCTTGACTGGCGCCGTACGTGCATCCATCGCCTGCTTGAAGCCGATCAGCTCGTCGAGCGATTCGCTCTTGATGCGGAACGCGAGGAGGATGGCGCCGAGCTCGACGTCGGGTACTGCGCCGTCGAGGATGTCGCCAAACAAGCTTGCCGCAGTGGCGGAGTCGAGCGAACGGGAGCCCTTGGCGCCCCGTCCGATTTCCTTGATGATTGGGCCGTATTTCATGGCGGCGATTATGGGCATGTTTTCCAGGCCCCACCAGTCCGTCGCGTGCCTTGTGCATCGAACACCAAAAACGGAGAAGACCTTCGATGGAAGTCGGATTCATCGGGCTCGGCCTCATGGGCCGTCCCATGGCGCTCAGGCTGATCCAGGCCGGACACCGCGTTCATGTCTGGAGTCGTCGGCGCGCGTCCATGCAGCCGCTGCTCGAGGCCGGGGCGGGTGATTGTGGCAGTGCCGCCGAGGTCGCGCGTCGCGCTGCGATCACCTTCAGCATGGTGGCCGATGGACCCGACGTGGAGCAGGTCACCC
This sequence comes from Thauera sp., assembly GCA_035433105.1. GTDB lineage: Bacteria > Pseudomonadota > Gammaproteobacteria > Burkholderiales > Rhodocyclaceae > Thauera. The sequence continues at coordinate 27,031 of DAORUJ010000008.1, read as the reverse complement.
TGGGGGCCGATGGCGTTGCCGATGGCGCCTCTGTCGGCCATATCCACGTCGACATGAGCACGATCGCCCCAGCGGCGGCGCAGTCGATCGCTGCCCGCCTGGCCGGGCGTGGCATTACCGCCCTCGATGCGCCTGTGTCGGGCGGCGAGGTGGGCGCCCTCTCCGGCTCGCTCACCATCATGGTCGGCGGCGACGAAGCTGCGTTTGAGCGGCTGCGCCCGCTCCTGGAGGTGATGGGCAAGTCGATCACTCGTATCGGTGCGGCTGGCGCCGGTCAGGTGGCCAAGGCCTGCAACCAGATCATTACCGGCGTCGGGCTGACGTCCGTTGCCGAAGCGATCAACTTCGCCGCCCGAAGCGGTGTAGACGCCAGCAAGGTGCGCGAAGCCCTGCTCGGCGGTTTTGCCTATTCGCGCATCCTCGAGAACCATGGCCAGCGCATGGTCGAGCGCAATTTCAGGCCGGGCTTCAAGGCCTGGATGCACCACAAGGACATGCGCATCGTCATGGAGGAGGCGCACCGCCTCGGACTCGCGCTGCCGGCCGCGGCGGCCACGGCGCAGATGTTCAATGCCATGCTCGGCAGCGGTCTGGGCGACGAGGATTCGGTTGCGATGCTGAAGCTGTTCGAGCGCATGAGTGGCGGTGCAGGCGAGTGAGGAGCGGGGCATGAAAGTCGGGAACCTGAAGGTCGGCAGCAGGACGGTAGGCTTCATTGGCCTCGGTGTGATGGGCGAGCCGATGGCGCGCCATCTGCGTGCGGCGTGCCACGATCTGGCGGTGTGGGCGCGGCGCCCCGAGTCGGCCGCGGCACTTGTCGCCGAGGGCGTGCCCGTTTGCGCCACACCGGCCGAACTCGCGGCGCGCAGCGAGGTGGTGATCACCATCGTCACGTCCAGCGCCGACGTCGAAGCGCTCGCCTTTGGCAAGAATGGACTGGCCGACGGCTTCGTGCGTGGTGCCGTCCATGTGGACATGAGCACGATTGCGCCCGCGATGGCGCGTTCCCTGGCCCAGCGCTATGCCACGCGCGGCATCGGCTTTGTTGACGCGCCGGTATCCGGTGGTGGGCAGGGGGCGCGTGATGCGAGCCTGGCGATCATGGCCGGCGCCGAGGCAGACATCCTGGCGAGTGTGCGCCCGCTGCTGGAAGCGATGGGCAAGCGCATCGTGCATGTCGGCCCGCCGGGCGCCGGGCAGGTGGCTAAGGCCTGTAACCAGATGATCATGGTCGCCGCTGTCCAGGCCTGTGCCGAGGCGGTCCGCCTGGCCAATGCGCACGGCGTCGACGTGGCCGCCGTGCGCAGTGCGCTGATGGGCGGATCAGCGGCTTCCCGCGTGCTCGAGGTCATGGGGGCGAAAATGGTCGAGCGTGACTTCGCCGCTGGCATCGAGGCCCGCCTGCACCACAAGGATTTCGCCATCCTGCTGGACGAGGCGAGCAGACTCGGCACACCGCTGCCGATTGCCGCCCAGGTGGGGCAGCAACTCAATGCGCTGATGGGGGCAGGCTGGGGGCGTGACGACACCTCCAGCCTGCTGCGCGTACTCGAGCGCTAGGTGCGCGGCTTGCCGTACCAGCGGAAACGCTCGATGACTTCGGCCATTTCCTCGTCCGATAGTAGAACGGGTTCTCCGATCTGCAGCGTGTGCCAGTACTGTGCGCACAGGGTCTCGAGCTCGACCGCCAGCGCCAGTGCATGGACCAGGTCGCGCCCGAACACCACCATGCCGTGATTGGCGAGCAGGCAGGCGTTGCGCGCGCGCAGCGCGTCAACAGCGGCGTCCGACAAGGCCTGGGTGCCGAAGGTGGCATAGCGCGCGCAGCGGATCGTGGCGCCGCCGAAGCGCGCGATCATGTAGTGGAAGGGCGGGATGCCGATGCGCTGGCAGGCGAGTGCCGTGGCAAAGGGTGAGTGGGCGTGCAGCACCGCTCCGGCTGCCGGGTAGGCTGCGTAAATGTCGCGGTGCAGTTGCCATTCGGACGAGGGCGCAAGCGGGCCGTGAGGCCGGCCATCGGCGTCAACGATGGCCAGGTCCTGCGCACGACAGCGCTCTGCAGGTACGCCGCTGGGGGTGATGAGCAGCGCTGCCGAAGCGCGGCTTGGAACGTCCGAGGTGCCTGCGGGGAACGCTGGCGGACTGCTGCCACGATCATCCGCGCTAACAAATGGGCCTGCGGAAACCGGGTGGTCCGGGTCGCTCAGGCGCACGCTTGCATTGCCCGCCGTGCCCACGTTCAACCCGCTTGCGTTCATCGCCCGCAGGGTTTCGAGCAGCTCGGCGCGCAGCGCCTCGCCCGCGCCTGCAGCCTTGTTGGCTTTGTCGTCATGACGAGACGGATTCATCGTGCGTGCTCCGGATAAAGCTCGGCCAGCGCATTGGCGGCGGTGACGCCGCGCTCGGTGATGATGCCGGTGATGAGGCCTGCGGGGGTGATGTCGAAGGCCGGGTTGAGCGCGCGTGTTCCGGCCGGTGCCAGACGCAGGTCGGCAATGGCGCCGTCCTCGCGCATGCCTCGTACGACACAGACTTCCTCTGCACCGCGATCCTCGATCGGGATGGTCGCGCCATCCGGGCAGTTGAACTCCAGCGTCGAATGCGGCGCCGCGATGTAGAAGGGCAGGCCTGCAGCACGCGCAGCGAGTGCCTTCAGATAGGTGCCGACCTTGTTTGCGCTGTCGCCATTGGAGGCGACGCGGTCGGCGCCGGTGATCACCATGTCCGCTTTGCCACGCATCAGCAGCAGGCCCGCGGCGTTGTCAGCGATCAGGGTGTGGGGCACGCCGGCGGCGCGCAACTCCCAGGCGGTCAGCAGGCCCTGGTTACGCGGGCGAGTTTCGCTGACCAGCACCTCGACCTCGATACCGGCGGCCTGGGCGGCGTAGATCGGCGCCAGTGCAGTACCGGCACCACAGGTTGCGAGCCAGCCGGCGTTGCAGTGGGTCATCAGCGTTACCGGGCCAGGCCGGCGTGCCGCGATGGCGGCGATGAGCGCGAGACCGTGACGGCCGATCGCGTCGCAGCTTGCGGCATCGTCGGCGCGGATGGCTTCGGCCTCGGCCCACGCCGCCGCCGCCCGGGCGGCGGGCGCCAATGGGCGCAGCACGCGCGCCATGCGGGCAAGCGCCCAGTGCAGGTTGACGGCGGTCGGACGGGTGGCGCCGAGTAGCTGCAGGGCCCGCTCCAGGCTCGGGTCTTCGCTGCCTTCGTGCGCCAGCGCCAGCGCTACACCGTAGGCAGCGGTAGCGCCGATCAGCGGTGCGCCGCGCACCTGCATGCTGCGGATGGCGTGTGCCGCCGCGGGCAGCGTACGCAGGGCGAGGGTCTGGGTGCGAAAGGGCAGTACGGTCTGGTCGAGAATGATGACCGCGTCGCCGTTGCGGCGCAGTGTGGGAATCGGTTGTTCGAACATGCGGGCGGGTTCCATGATCAGTGTGGATGTTTCGTGCGTGTTCCGGCCCGGCGCAGGGGTGTGGCGGGCGCGTGGCTGTCAGACGGCATTGAGCTTTTCGCAAGCGGCCGCCAGGGTGGCTTCGTTCTTGGCAAAGCAGAAGCGCAGCACCTTGTCGTCGTGGCCATCGGCGAAGAAGGCCGAGACTGGAATCGCCGCGACGCCGACCTTGCGCGTCAGCTGCTCGCAAAATGCGACGTCGCTCAGGTCGGAGATCGCAGCGTAGCGGGCGAGCTGGAAATACGTGCCATGCGAGGGCAGCAACTCGAAGCGTGAGCCGGCCAGTGCGTCGCGGAAGAAGTCGCGCTTGGCCTGGTAGAAGGCTGCAAGCCCGGCATGGCGAGAGGCCTCGGCCATGTAGTCGGCAAGCGCGAGTTGCACCGGGGTATTGACCGTGAACACGTTGAACTGGTGCACCTTGCGGAACTCCACCATCAGCTCGCATGGTGCGACCACGTAGCCGACTTTCCAGCCAGTAATATGGTAGGTCTTGCCAAAGCTCGACACCACGAAGCTGCGCGCAGCGAGCTCGGGATGTGCGGCGCAACTGGCGTGCGTGGCGCCGTCGAAAACGATGTGCTCGTAGACTTCGTCCGCCACGACGATGATGGCGGTGTCGCGGGTGAGTGCCGCCAGGCGGTCGAGATCGTCCGTGTTCCATACCGTCGCCGTCGGGTTGTGCGGCGTATTGATCATGATCATGCGTGTGCGCGAGTTGATCGCAGCCGCCACGGCCGCCCAGTCCGGCCGGTAGTCGGGCGCCGTCAGGGGCAGCCGTATCGCCTTGCCGCCGGCCAGTTCGATGGCCGGGACGTAGGCGTCGTACACCGGCTCGAACACGATCACTTCGTTGCCCGGGTGCACGCAGGCGCTAACCGCGGTGAACAGCGCCTGGGTGGCACCTGCGGTAATGGTGATTTCCGACTCCAGGTCATAGCGCGTGCCATACAGCGCCTCCACCTTGGCCGCCACCGCTTCGCGCAGCGCCAGACAGCCTGCCATCGGCGCGTACTGGTTGTGTCCGGCGCGCATCCAGTGCGCGACCCGTTCGAACAGCAGATCCTCGGCATTGAAGTCGGGAAAGCCCTGAGACAGGTTGATCGCACCGCATTCCTGCGCGAGGCGTGACATGACGGTAAAGATCGTGGTGCCGACCTGGGGCAGGCGTGATGCGATCGGAGCAGGGAAGTGTGGCATGGCGGTGGGCCGGGAGTGTGAAGTGGTCGATGCGGGTGGAGTTTGCATTGTCGCAAAAGAGCGCGTTGCCATGGCTGTCGCCGAACGTTCGTGCAGCGTCCCGACTCGGCATTGCACAAAGGGGGGGGCGAGGCTGCGTGATAGAATTCGAGGGTTTTCAACCCCTTGGCGATCCCTGCTTCGCCCCTCCCATCGTGCGCAATCTGCTTATCCTTATTCTCGTCGTGGCTGGCATCTGGTGGTTTGGGCGCGTCCTGACGAGAGCCAAGGAAAAGATTGCCGAAGTTCAGCGCGCAGCGCAGAAGCGGGGCGGCAGGGCGGTTGCTGCCCCCGAGCAGATGTGCGAGTGCGCGCACTGTGGCGTCAACGTGCCCGAGTCCGACGGTGTGCGCGAGGGAGGGCGTTTCTACTGCTGCGACGCGCATCGGTTGTCCGGGCCGCGAGCCGATTGACATGAGCGCTGCCGTGTCGGCCGCCAGCGAGCGTTCGCGGCGCAGTTCGCTGCGTTTCGTCAACCTGTTCAGACTCGTGCTGGCGGGCTTGTTCGTCGCCGCCGGGCGCGAGCTCGGCCTGGGTGACGAGGCGCCGCTGGTGTTTCACCTCGCCGCGTTCTGCTATGTGGGTGCTGCGCTCGGGCTTGGCCTGCAGGGCGTGGGCGGGCGATTTGGTGAGCAGCGGGTGATTGCGCTGCAGTTCGTTATCGACGTGATCGCGCTGTCGCTGATCATGTGGGCGAGTGGCGGCTACAGCAGCGGCATTCCGGTACTGATCATGATCGTGCTGGCCGGCGCCGGCTTGGTGGCGGAAGGGCGCATGGTGCTGTTCTTCGCCGCCTTGGCGACCATTGCGGTGCTGATCGAGAACGTCTGGCGGCTGGCGATGGGTGGGCAGCCGATGGATTTTTTTCAGGTCGGCATTTTTTGCACCGGCTTCTTCGGCATCGCCATCGTTGCCCGTCTGCTGGCCTCGCGGGCGCAGGCAAATGCCTCGCTGGCGGCGGAGCGGGGCGAGGCGCTGGCCAAGCAGCAGGCGGTCAATGAACGCATCATTCTCGACATGCAGGACGGCGTGATCGTTGCCGGTGACAATGGACGCGTGTTGCAGTCGAACCCGCAGGCTGCGGTGTTGCTTGGCATGGACAGCTGCGGGCTGGGCATGCTCGAAGGCTTGCGGCTGATCGATATCGATCCGGTGTTCGACGAGCTCATGCGTCAGTCCGGTGCCGACAATCGGCTATTGCGCATCGGTCCGGGGGGGCGCTTGCTGCGCTGCCGCACCGTGTGCGGCGAACCCGGCAGCGCGGCGGCGGGTGACACGCTGATCTATCTGACCGACTTCGAGGACATTCAGCGCCATCTGCAGCAGGTCAAACTGGCGGCCCTCGGTCGTCTCACGGCCAGCATGGCGCACGAAATCCGCAACCCCCTGTCGGCCGTGTCCCAGGCTGCGGAGCTGTTGCGTGAGGAAAAACGCAGTGAGATGCAGGGGCGGCTGGTGCGGATCATCAACGACAATACTCGACGCATCGAACGCATGATTCGCGACGTTCTGGCGCTTGGGCGGCGCGAACAGGCCGAGCCAGAGGTACTGTCGCTGGCGGAGTTCGTTGCCGAAGTGATCGATGAGCGGGTGTTTCGCGATGCCGCCGAGCGCAGCCTGTTCGTGATCGATATCGATCCGACACTGACTTTGTCCATGGATCGTGCCCACCTGCATCAGATCCTCGACAACCTGCTGGCCAATGCGCGGCGATATTGTTCGGGCCTGCCTTCCGCGGTCAGACTGCAGGCCGTTCCGCTTGTCGGCGAACGCCTTGCCCTGCATGTGCGTGATGACGGCCCGGGCCTGGATGAAGCCACCCGTCGCCACCTGTTTGAACCCTTCTTTACGACTCATGCCAAGGGTACCGGTCTCGGGCTCTACATCGCGCGCCAACTGGCCGAGGCCAATGATGCTACGCTCGAGCTCGACACCACCGGCCTGGGCGCTGATTTCGTCCTCAGCGGGCGCCAGAGACCATGAATCAGAGAACATGACTGCCAGCGAACGCCGTAACCGACCCGAAACCGTTGATGTCCTCGTCGTCGATGATGAGGATGACATCCGCGAGTTGCTCGAACTGTCCTTGCTGCGAATGGGGCTCGGTTGCGACACGGCTGGCTCGGTGGCGGAGGCCCGAGCCAGCCTCGAGCAGCAGCGCTACCGCCTGTGCCTGACCGACATGCGTCTACCCGACGGTGATGGGCTGGACCTGGTCGAATACATCCAGAAATACCAGCCGGCCCTGCCGGTGGCGGTGATCACTGCATTCGGCAGCATCGAAACCGCGATTCGTGCGCTCAAGCTTGGCGCCTTCGACTTCGTTACCAAGCCCATCGAGCTCAAGGTGTTGCGCGAACTCGTCAGCCATGCGTTGAGGCTGGAGTCGAGCGCGCCCACCGCCGTGCCCGGAGACCGCCTGCTGATCGGTAACTCGCTTGCGTTCCAGCAGTTGCGCGCCCAGGCCGAGAAACTCGCGCGCAACCAGGCGCCGGTTTTCATCCACGGTGAGTCCGGCACAGGAAAGGAGGTGATCGCGCGCCTGATCCATGCGCTTGGCGCGCGCGCCAGCGCCCCCTTCGTGCCGGTCAATTGCGGCGCGATTTCGCCGGAGTTGATGGACAGCGAGTTCTTTGGCCATCGCAAGGGCAGCTTTACCGGGGCCTCTGCCGACAAGGAAGGGCTGTTTCAGGCCGCCAGTGGGGGCACTCTGTTTCTCGATGAGATTGGCGAGCTGCCACTGGCGATGCAGGTGAAGCTGTTGCGCGCGATTCAGGAGCGTGCGGTGCGACCGGTCGGCGCACATGCCGAGGTGCCGGTGGATCTGCGTATCCTGTCGGCTTCGCATCGGGACCTCTCGCGTCTGGTCGCCGAAGGGCGCTTTCGGCAAGACCTGTTCTTTCGCATCAACGTCATCACCCTGCGTGTGCCGCCCTTGCGCGAGCGGCGCGATGATATTCCTGCGCTGGCGGATCATATCCTTGCGCGGCTGGCCGAGCGCGAGGGTGGCGAGCCGCGTCGGCTGTCGCCGCACGCGCTCAGTGCCCTGCAACAGCATCCCTTCCCCGGTAACGTTCGCGAGCTGGAGAACCTGCTTGAGCGCGCGTGTGCGCTGAGTGATGGCAGCGTGATCGAGGCCGACGACATCGACTTGCATCCCGCTGATTTTTCGCTGCCCGACATGCAAGCCACCGCAGTGACCACCGCTTCTTCCGCGCCGCTTGCCGAGGATGTAGACCCCGAGGCGGACAACGAAGCCGAGCGCCTCCGGGTGCTGCAGGCACTCGAGCAGACGCGCTGGAATCGGAGCGCGGCGGCCCGCAATCTGGGCATGACGCTGCGCCAGTTGCGCTATCGCCTGCAGAAGTGGGGGCTGGAGTGATCAGGCCAGCACGCTTACCTTGCCGCCGGTCTTCTGTGTGAGGTGGGCCGCCAGCGCTGCACGCACCGCATCTTCTCCATGTACCAGCCTTACCTCGCCTGGCAGGTGGCGCATGCGGGTAATGAAGCGGGTCAGGTCGTCGCGGTCGGCATGCGCGGAATAGCCTGACAGCGTGTGAATGCCGGCCCGAATCGTGATGCGCTCGCCATCGAACTCGACGTAACCGCCGCGTGGGCCGTAGCTCTGGATGGCGTGGCCAGGCGTCCCGCGCGCCTGGTAGCCAGCGAAGAGGACGTTGTGGCGCGCATCGCCCAGCATGGCCTTGAGGTAATTCACCACTCTTCCACCTGCGCACATGCCGCTGGCCGCGATCACGATGGCGGGTTCGGCGCTGCGGGCCAGGCGGTGCACCGTAGCGAGGTGTGCATCGTGGCTGTCGATCGCGATGAGTTGGTCGTAACTCAGCGGTTCGCGTCCGGCACGGACCCTGGCCTTGGCCTCGTCGTCCCAGAAGGGCTGGAGTTCTCGATAGAGCTGGGTGAAGCGGCCGGCCAGAGGTGAGTCGAGGTAAATCTTCAGCGCTTCCCAGCGCGCTGCATGGCGGCCGGGTTGCTGCCGCTGGCGATGGAGGATGTCCTCGAATTCGTACAGCAGTTCCTGGGTGCGGCCAATGCTGAAGGCGGGGATGATGACCGTCCCGCCGTCTTCGAGTGCGCGCTCGACCACGGCGCGCAGGCGCTCACGGCGGTAGCGACGGTCTTCATGCACGCGATCACCATAGGTGCTCTCCATGACCACGATGTCCGCCTGCCAGGGGGAGCGCGGTGCCGGCAGCAGGGGCGCGTGGGGTGCTCCGAGGTCGCCCGAGAACAGCACGCGGCGCCGTACCGGCCAGGCCTTGCCCGACAGTTCGAATTCGACGTAGACCGAACCCAGGATGTGACCGGCGCGCTGCAGGCGAACCCGGCAGCTGGCGTCGGCACTGCGGTACAGCGTGTGCCAGTGACGATAGGGCAGGGGGCGCAGACGCGCCTCCACGATCTTTAGATAGCGCTCGACGAGTAGCTGGTCACGCGTGACGCCGACCTGGAAGGCGTCTGCAAGTACCGTTTGCAAAAGACGCGCAGAGGGCTCGCTGCAAAAAATCGGTCCCTTGAAGCCTGCGGCCAGAAGCCAGGGGAGGCGACCGCAGTGGTCGATGTGCACATGGGTCAGCACCAGCGCGCCGATGTTTTGCACGGGGAAGGTGATGTCGAGACGATCTGCGGCGGCCCCCCCATCGGGGGCGGTCTCCGCGCCCTGGAACAGCCCGCAGTCGATCAGAACGCTGTTGTCACGCTCGATGAAAAGCTGATGGCACGAGCCGGTGACACCGTGACGTGCGCCGTGATGGAGGATGGTTGGGTTCATGACGAGATTCTATAGGCCATGAATCAAAAAATGCCATCGGCGTTGATGCTACTGTCCAAGTCGTTTCAGATACTCGCGGGTAAACATGCGCTCCGGCAGGTCGCGCACCGTCATGGTGTCGTAGGTCAGCACGGAGACCTCGCCCTGTTTCAGCGCATCCTCCATCACCAGGCGGGTGGGGCGCAGCCTCCCGGCCAGTTCCTTGAACTCCTCGTAATGTGCCGTCTTGAGCAGGCGTCCGGAGAGCGCGTAGAACTCGGCCTTGAGTGGGCGGCCATCCTTTTCTGCAACCCAGTACTTGACCTTGGAGTAGGTGACGCCGCGATCCGTCGACGTCAGGTCGAGGACGATGGTCGCCCCTCCGTCGAATTCCTCGCGGCCGATGATGCTGGGTGTGTAGTCGCTGGCAAAATTGGCGCGTGCCAGGTCGCCGTTGGCCACCTGGCCGGTGAGGCGCTGGGCGAGGGACAGGCGCACGGGTTGCGATACGCTCGGCATGAAGATCCACAGATCGCGACCGCGCATCAGCAGTGCCTGACCACGCTCGGAGGCTGGCTCGGTGCTCAGCACGATGGTGTTCTCGTTGCCGCGTGACAGCACACGGAACTTGCGTTCGTCCTGTTGCTGGCCATCGCTGAAATTGCGCACCGTGATCTCGGTCTGGAAGCTCTCACCTGGAAAGCGGATCGCGTCGGCGCGGGTGACGAGCTGTACCGCGGCAGGGTCGGCCATCGGCGTCTCGGGGACGTCTGCGTCCTGAGCCTGGGCCCAGACGGGGAGAAGCAGCGTTATGCCTGCCAGCAAGGCGGTCAGGCGGCGGCGCAGTTGGTGTTTGTGACCCATCGCGTGACTCATTAAATGGCTCATGGATGCTATCCTTTTGACGTTTACTTCACATCGTGACCGTCGTGATGGCCATTGTCCGGGTCGAAAATGTCAGCAAGCACTATCGCCTGGGTGATCAGGACGTCAGGGCCTTGACCAATGTAACGCTGGCAATCGAACCCGGCGTGTTCCTGGCAATTGCCGGACCATCGGGTAGCGGCAAGTCTACACTGCTGAACATCATCGGATGCATCGATACGCCGACTTCCGGCAGGGTCATCATCGATGACCACGACGTGTCCGGGCAGACGCCCGATGAGTTGGCCAGCCTGCGGGCGCGTACCATCGGCTTCATCTTTCAGACCTTCAATCTGCTGCCGGTGTTGTCTGCCGAAGAGAATATCGAGTATCCGCTGCTCCAGTTGAAAGAGCTGACCAAAGCCCAGCGCCGCGAGCGGGTCAAGCACTACCTTGAGGTCGTGGGCCTCACCCGCTATGCGACGCATCGACCCAATCAGCTCTCCGGCGGGCAGCGTCAGCGTGTTGCCATCGCCCGCGCCCTGGCGACGCACTCCAAGATCGTGCTCGCCGACGAACCGACCGCGAATCTCGACAGCAAGACCGGTTCGAGCATTCTCAAACTGATGCGTGATATCAATCGCCAGTCGGGCACGACTTTCGTTTTTTCCACCCACGATCGCAAGGTCATGAACATGGCTGATCGCCTCGTCCGTATCGCAGACGGTGAGATCACCGCGCTGGGCAAGCGTTCGGGCGATCAGTGGGTTTTCGTCAATGACCGTCGTCCCAAGGACGAGGTCGAACCTGAAGTCTAGGGAGTATTCATGCCTCTGATCCGACGCGCCAGGCTGGCGCTTTTCTGTGCCGCACTCGCACTTCCCGCGCTGGCGGCGGCACAAGCAAACGGTGCTGCTGACCTGGATGCCGAGCTCGATGCTGATCTTGACGCGCTGCTCGACGTCGGGCCGGCCAGCAAGGAAGGCTCCGGAATCAAGTTCTCGGGTTATGGCGAGCTTGGTGCAGCCTACACGTACGCCGAGGATGACCGCTGGTCGCGATTGCGCGCCCGGCTCGAACTGGCGGCAAGCGGTCGGCTGGGGGAGCGGTCGCGCTGGAAACTGTCAGCACGGGGTGATGCCGATGCGGCCTACGACCTCGAAGACCGCTATTACCCCACGGCGGTCCGCGACGACCAGCGCCGCGACGCCATCCTGCGCGAGGCCTGGGTGGACTTCGGCGCCGGTGACTGGGAGTTCCGTGTTGGCCGCCAGCACATCATCTGGGGCGAAATGGTGGGGTTCTTCTTCGCCGACGTGGTTTCGGCGCGTGACATGCGGGATTTCCTGCTGCCCGAGCTGGAAACGCTCCGTATTGGTCAGTGGGCGGCGCGCGCCGAGTACTTCGGTGCAGACAGCCACTTCGAGATGATCTGGGTGCCGAGTCCAAGCTATGATGACATCGGCAAACCTGGGTCGGATTTCTACCCCTACCCGGGACTGCCTGTGGGTACCCAGGTAACGGAACGTGAGCCGTCCGACAGCTTGTCGAACAGCAACTGGGGTTTGCGAGTGTCCAGGCTGATTGCGGGCTGGGACATGAGTGCGTTCTATTACCGTAGCAACGACATCTCGCCAACCCTCGGCGTAGATCCGATCGGCGGGGGCCTGGAGCTCAGGCATGACCGCATTGGCCAGATTGGCGGCACGTTCAGCAAGGACATGGGCAGTTTCGTGCTCAAGGGCGAGGCGGTGCATACCCGCGGACGCAGCTTGAATACTTTCCAGGGCCCGCTGCCGGGGCTGGCCAGGACCAATATGGTCGACTACGCGCTAGGGGTCGATATTCCGGTCGGGAGCTCAACGCGATTGAACGTGCAGTATTTCGCGCGCTGGCTCGACGATCACGACCCGTGGATGGGCATCGATCGTGAAGAGCGCGGTATGACTTTCCAGGTGGTGCAGGAAATCGGCAGCTCGTTGGAACTCGAGTTCCTCGGCGCGACCAGCCTGAATCGCCGCGATTATCTGCTGCGCCCGAAGGCGACCTGGAAGTTCGCGCCCGAATGGCGGGCCGTTGCCGGTGTGGATGTCTTCCACGGGCCGGACGGTGGCCTTTTCGGCCGCTTCGATGATCGCGACCGTGCCTATGTGGAACTGCGACGCTGGTTTTGAGGCGGCTTGAGGCAAGTCATGCAGCGACGATCGCGCGCTGCATTTCTTCGAGTTCGCTGCGTTTCGGAAACAGCCGGTAGAAACTGCGTGAATCGTCGTCGGTTCGGCCGGCATGCCGGTCGATAAGCTGATCCAGTTGGTGCTGGCACAGATGCATCAGCACCGCAGGGGCACCGACCCTCGGGCAGATTCGTTCCGGGCCGGCCATGCGGTAGCCCAATAGTCGTCGATAGAAGCCCGCGTGGCGTGGATGGACCTCGATAAACACGTCCGTGACCCGGTACGTGAGGCGTGCCAGAACGTAAAGAATCTGCATCATCCCGGCCAGCGCCTCGTGCGAACTGTGCTCGGGATCCATAGCCAAGCGTGTGATTTCGCACACCTTGCCCCCGGTTGTTCGCACCGCATCGATCTCGTCGCGATAAAGTGTGTCTGCTAGAAGACCTGAGTCAGCATCTATGCACAAGGTAAGGGTCGCAATGGCGTGGTCGCCCTTGCAAGCCACGATCGTGATGTTGCGATCGTCGAGGCTCTCGCCCTGACCATAGGGGAATAGGCCCCTAGAAGAATACATGCGCTCAATGAGGCGTGCGGTGCTGCGCTTTAGCGCCTCAATGCCGTTGGCGACGCGAATCTCGTAGCCATTGCGTATCAGCTTGAAGTCTGGGTTGGGTCGGAACTCCCCGGCGTTGTTTCGCAGGGCTCCAGGCGAAATCTGGCTTTTAACGCGAGCAGGCGCGAGCATTGCGCGCACGTAGTTAGAGTGAGCGGCACGTTCGGTGGCCCCGCGCTGAGAGTATGCGTCCATGAATAATCCGATCCTTCGCTTGCGTTCGGTCATGCCCTTCTCGGATATCGATTCAGGGGCCGGTGCGAACTTCAGTTGAGGTAAGAGCCCACAACTATAGCCAGCGAGCACATCAAGCGATGTAATCGGTTGTGTGCATTTGTTCCTAGGATCATATTACACAGCTTCGTAGCATTTTGCTGGAGCTTGTCGACGTATCATAATGAGCTACGAATCCTGGAGAGTTGGAATATGATCTACGAATTTTCGAGCATGGGCAGCAGGCTATGGCGCGTAGTTTACGTGTTGCTTGCAGGTGTGCTGCTTTCTGGTTGCGCAAGCTCTTATCCTCCTGCGCCCGCTGCGGCTGCTGACTCCGAGTACAACTACGTCATCGGGCCGGGCGACAGCATCAATATTGTCGTGTGGCGCAACCCCGAGCTGTCGATGTCGGTCCCTGTTAGACCTGACGGCAAGATTACCACCCCGTTGGTCGAGGACCTCCCGGCTCTGGGCAAGGATTCCAGCACTTTGGCTCGTGATATCGAGAAGGCGCTGGGCAAGTTCATCCGTGACCCGGTCGTGACGGTCATCGTCACCGGCTTCGTAGGCCCCTACAGCGAGCAGATCCGCGTCGTCGGCGAGGCAGCCAATCCGCAGGTGCTGCAGTACAGCCAGAAGATGACGCTGCTCGACGTCATGATCGCGGTGGGCGGAATCACTGATTTTGCTGATGGCAACGGGGCGACCGTCCTGCGCACCACCGAAGGCAACAAGCAATACAGCGTGCGCATTCGCGATCTGATCAAGCGTGGCGACGTGTCGGCCAACGTCGAGATGCGTCCGGGTGACGTGCTCATCATCCCGCAAAGCTGGTTCTGACAAGCTGGCTTCTCCATCAACTACCGGTGTGCCTGGACCCTGAGTGGGGTCAGGCACGCTTCGGGCTGAGCGAAACTGATTCATGGAAGAACTTGTAACGCAGCTTATCGGCTATCTCCGTGGTATGTGGAGATACCGGTGGTGGGGGCTGGCTCTCGCCTGGGTGGTCGGCATTGTGGGGGGGGTCGTCATCTACACGATGCCCGACACCTATGAATCGCGGGCGCGCATTTACGTGGATACGGATTCGGTACTGCGCCCGTTGATGAGTGGCCTCGCCATCCAGCCGAACGTCGGTCAGCAGGTGGCAATGCTCAGCCGTACGCTGATCAGCCGGCCCAACGTCGAGAAGCTGATCACCATGGCCGACCTCGATCTTGGCGTGCGGACGCCCGAGCAGCGCGAGGGCCTCATCAACAATTTGATGAGTGAGCTGCGCATCCAGGCCGAGCGCGGCACCAACCTGTTCAGCCTGTCCTATGCAGACACGCATCCCGAGCAGGCGCAGCGCGTCGTGCAATCGCTGATGTCCTTGTTCGTGGAATCAGGACTGGGTGGCAAGCGTCAGGATACCGACGCCGCTCGGCGCTTCATCGAAGAGCAGATCATCGGCTACGAACAGAAGCTGAACGAGGCCGAGAACCGTCTCAAGGAGTTCCGCTTGCGGAACATGGCCTTGCTGGGTAGCGGTACAAGTGACTATGTCAGCCAGATCGGGGCGATGAACGAACAACTGCAGCAGGCACGGCTGGAGTTGCGTGAGGCAGAAAATTCGCGCTCTGCCATGCGCGACCAGTTGATGGGCAGCAAGGACGATGAAGAGTCGCTTGCGCCTCCCCCGATGCTGGCCACGCCCGAGATTGACGCCCGCATCGATGCGCTGAAGCGCAGCCTGGACGACCTGCTGCAGCGTTACACCGAGCGTCATCCGGATGTGACGGGTGCGCGTCGCGTGATTGCCGATCTCGAAGCGCAGAAACTGGAACAAATCGAGGAGATGCGCAAATCGGGTGCGGGTGCGCCATTGATGGGCTTTGGCGACAATTCGTCTGCCCAGCAACTCAAGCTTGCGCTGGCCGAAGCCGAGGGGCGCGTTGCGTCGTTGCGGGCACGGGTCGGCGAGTACGAGGCGCGTCTCGAGCAACTGCAGGCCTCGGCAAAGCGCATTCCCGAGATCGAAGCCGAGATGGCACAGCTCAACCGGGATTACTCGGTTCACAAGAGCAACTACGACCGTCTGCTCGAGCGTCGCGAATCGGCCAGCATTGGCGCCGACATGAGTGCGCAGGCGGGGATTGCGGATTTCCGCGTCATTGATCCTCCGACCCTGCCGAACAAGCCCTCTGCGCCCAACCGCTTGCTGCTGCTGCCGCTGGCCGGTCTGGTCGGCCTGTTGGCGGGTTTCGCTCTGACATTCCTCATCAGTCAACTGCGTCCGGCCTTCAGCGATCCGCGCACATTGCGCGAGGTGACTGGTCTGCCGGTGCTGGGAACGGTATCGATGCTGCATACCACGGCTCGCACCCGCACCCGACGTCGCGGTCTGCTCGCGTTCTCCAGTGGGCTGCTGGCCTATGCAGGCGCCTTCGTCGCGGCGACGATCGCACTGAAATTCATCCAGGGTTGAACGGAAGATAACGATGAGCCTTATCGAGAAAGCGGCCCAGCGCCTGGACATGTTGAAACAGGCTGCCTTGGAGCAGCCTGCCGAGTCCGATGCTCCGCCCCAGGTGCGCAAGGCTCCCGAGCCAGCGCGTGCCGTTGCACACGACACCGAGGCGCAGTCATCCTTCGTCCCGCGTCCGGATACGCATGCGATTCACAACGTCATTTCGCGTACCGCGCAGATCGACCTCGCCCGCCTTGCAGAGGTCGGCATGGTCACGCCGGACCGTCCACGCAGCACGATTGCCGAGGAATACCGCGTCATCAAGCGCCCGTTGCTGCGCAATGCAACCGCCACTGGACCGGCGCAGCTCGACGATGGCAATCTGATCATGGTCAGCAGCGCGTTGCCGAGCGAGGGCAAGACCTTCTGCGCGATCAATCTCGCAATCAGCATGGCGATGGAACTGGACTACACGGTGTTGCTCGTCGACGCGGACGTGTCGCGCCCCTCCGTGCTCAACCAGCTCGGCCTGAAGCCGGAGCGGGGATTGATGGATGTGTTGGCCGGCGATGTCACCGACCTCAGTGATGTGCTTCTGCGTACCAACATCGAGAAGCTGACTCTCCTTCCTGCGGGCATGCCGCACGCGAGGGCGACTGAACTCCTCGCCTCCGAGGCGATGACGCAGTTGCTCGAACAGATGTCAAATCGCTACCCCGACCGGATCATCATTTTCGATTCGCCTCCGCTACTGGTGACGACCGAGTCCCGGGTGCTCGCCACCCACATGGGCCAGATCGTCATGGTCGTGGAAGCCGAGCGCACCACGCACGCCACCGTGCGCCAGGCGCTTGCGACCATCGAGAACTGCCCGGTCAAGCTCATGGTGCTCAACAAGTCGCGTGAGCGGGGACCCGGCTCCTACTATGGATATGGCTATGGATATGGCGAGGATGTTCGCACCGAAGCGGCGTGAGGGCGCGCGCTACGCGCTGCCTGCCCTGACCCTGTCGACGCTATTGCTGCTGGCTACGGCGAATGCCCTTGCTCAGACCTCGACCGTCACGCCCCGTCTCGACACCAGCCTGACCTGGACCGACAACGCCAGCTCGAGCGGACTCGGTGGGTTTGGCGGCAGGGGGCAGGGGGCCGGCGACGGTGGCACGGACTGGATCCTCGAGGTTTCCCCCGGCATTGCCGTGGCGCGCGACAGCGGTCGCATGCGCGGCAATCTGAATGCCAGTCTCCGCAACCTGATGTACGCGAGCAATACCGACAACAACACCTCTTATCTGTCGCTCAACGGTAGCGGCCAGTTCGAGGCAGTGGAAGACATGTTTTTCATCGACGCTGACGCCTCGATCAGCCGCAATAACCTGTCGGCGTTCTCTACGCGTGGCTCCAATGACCTGCTGGACGTGAGCCAGGACAACGAAACGCGCGTGTTCACCCTGTCCCCCCGCTTCCAGTTCAGGATTGGTGACAATACCGAAGGCGCACTGCGCTACCAGCGGCGCTGGTCGAATGTCGGGAACGGACTGCTTGCTGATCAGGACAAGGACAAGTGGTCTGCCGAGATCACGAACACCCGGATCACCGGCATTTTCGGCCTCGGCCTTGCCTACAACCGGCAAAGTGGTGGCTCCAGTGGTGGTAGCGGCAGCGCCTCAAGGCAGGGCTCTCAGGAGCAGGAGATTGCCCGCGCCACGCTGTATGCGAAGATCTCGCCCGAGCTTCGCCTGCGCGGCATCGTCGGTCACGAGAAGAATGACTACGGCGCATCGGGCGCCGACAGCAGCACCATCACCGGGGGCGGCTTTGACTGGAACCCGACCGATCGCACGGCCATCTCGGGCACGGTCGAAGACCGTGTATTCGGTCGGGGTTACGACGTCAGTGTGCAGCACCGCATGTCGCGCACGACCGTGTTTGCCTCGTTCTCGCGTGATATCGAGTCTTCGCTCGATCTGATTGCTGGGGGCGGGCTGAACGACCCCTTTTACCAGGCGCTCTACGATGAGATTCTTCGCCTCAATCCGGGGGTCAGCCCGGCCCTGGCGAGTGACGCCGCCTTGCTGCTGCTCCGGCAGTTGCGTGGTGACGTGCTGACCAACGCCTATTTCCTCAGCCGTTCGATGAGTTCCGGTATCAGTCATGTCCTGAAGCGCGGCGTCGTCTCACTGACGTTCAACCGGTCAGACCGTTCCCGCCTGGGTTCGGCCGACCGCTTGGCGCCCGAAGATGATTTCAGCGCCTTCGACGACATCTCGACCGACTCCATATCTTTGTCCTACAGCCATCGCTTGACGGCCCTGGAGTCGCTCAACACCTCGGTGACACGCTCCACGTCGACTGGGCGCGGGGAGGACAGCGCTGATACCAAGCGCACATCGTTCCAGATCGGCCTCAGCTCCAGCCTTGGGCCGAAAACCACAGGCGCGCTGATCTACCGCCATCAGCGCTCCGATGGCAAGGGCGGCACCTTTGGCGACAGTGACCGCAGAGAGAACTCGGTCACCGCCTCGCTCGGCATGAGCTTCTGACCGGACCCCCGATGTACGACTCATTCTTCAAACTTACCGGCAAGCCCTTTCAGCTCAACCCGGACCCCTCCTTCTTCTACGGCAGTCGCGGTCACAAGCGGGCGATGGCCTATCTCGACTATGGTTTGCATCAGAGCGAGGGGTTCATCGTCATTACCGGCGAGATCGGGGCAGGAAAGACGACCATCGTGCGTAGCCTGCTCGAACAGCTCGATCCAGTAAAGGTCGTCGCCGCCAACCTGGTCAGTACCCAGATCGACGCCAGCGACATGTTGCGCATGGTCGCTGCGGCCTTCGGCGTGCCGAGCCGCAACCTTGACAAGGCCGGGCTGCTGCTCGCGCTCGAGACCTTTCTGGTGTCCGTTGCCGCGTCGGGCAAGCGTGCGCTGCTGGTTGTTGACGAAGCGCAGAATCTGAGCATGGCAGCGGTCGAAGAGCTGCGCATGCTGTCAAATTTCCAGCTCGAGGATCATGCCTTGCTGCAGAGCTTCCTCGTCGGACAGCCCGAGTTTCGCGACATCATGCAAAGCGGCGAGATGCAGCAACTGCGCCAGCGCGTGATCGCGTCGTATCACCTCGGTCCGCTGGATGCACAGGAAACACGCGGCTACATCGAGCACCGCCTCGGCCATGTTGGCTGGAATGGAGACCCGATTTTCGAGCCTGGCGCGTTTACTGTCATTTACAGCTATACCGGCGGGATTCCGCGACGTATCAACACCTTGTGCGACCGCCTGCTGCTCGGCGCCTATCTGTCCGAGCGCCACTCGATCGGCGAAGCCGACGTGCGAGAGGTCATCGAGGAGCTTAAGGAAGAGTTCGCCTCCGCCGGCGCGCGCCGGGTGCATACCGACGACGCGCCTCATCACGCGCTCGACGCGGTCGCGCTCGACCGTCTGCAGGTGTCACCCGAACTGGCCGAGCAGGTGGCGGGGATGGCGGCGAACTTCGACATGCAGCGCATCGAGACCCGGCTCGCCGGGCTGGAGCACTCGGTATCGGCCACTTTGAACGTTCTCAACCAGTTGCTGCAGGCTGTGCGTCGCGATGCTCCGGTTGACGGGAAAATGCCATGAGTGCCAGCGCCAGCATGACCTCCAGCCCAGTCGCGCCGGTCATTTGTATCGTCGGTGCGCGACCCAACTACATGAAGGTGGCGCCGATCATCCGCGCCTTGGCCGGCCACCAGCCGCCCATACCGACCCTGCTGGTCCACACCGGCCAGCATTACGACCCGGCGATGAAGGACCGACTGTTCGCCGATCTCGATTTGCCCGAGCCTGATGTCAATCTGGCGGTGGGTTCAGGCTCGCACGCCGTGCAGACCGCCGAGGTCATGAAGCGCTTCGAGCCCGTGATCGACCAGCATGGCGCGCGTGCGGTGCTGGTGGTCGGCGATGTTAACTCCACGCTCGCCTGCGCACTGGTCGCCAGCAAGCGCCACGTCCCGGTGCTGCATGTCGAGTCCGGCCTGCGCAGCAACGATCGGCGCATGCCCGAAGAGATCAACCGCATTCTCACCGACCAGCTCTCTGACCTGCTGTACACCACCGAGCGCAGCGCGCACGACAACCTTGCGCGCGAAGGCATCCCGGACGAACGCGTGGTGTTCGTCGGCAATGTCATGATCGATAGTCTGCGCGCCAGCCTGCCCAAGGCCGTACCGGCGGCCGAATTGCTCGCTGCGGCGGGGCTGGATGCTGAGCGCATCGCTGGCGGCTACGGCGTCGTCACCCTGCATCGCCCGTCCAACGTCGATCATGCCGACACCCTCGGGCCGATCATCGATGCGCTGCGCGAAGTCAGTCAGACCCTGCCGCTGATCGTGGCGTTGCATCCGCGTACGCGCAACAACCTCGAGCGCTTCGCCATGCTCGACCGGCTCGACAGCCCCGGTTTTCTCATCCTGCCACCGCAGGGCTATCTGGAAATGCTGGGCCTGATGTCGGGCGCAAGGCTGGTGCTGACCGACTCCGGTGGCATTCAGGAAGAAACCACCGCACTGGGCGTGCCCTGCGTGACGATCCGCGAGAACACCGAGCGCCCGATTACCGTGGAGCAGGGCACCAATACCCTGGTCGGCATCGATCCGACGGCCATCCTTGCGGCCGCTCGCTCCATTCTTGCCAACGGTGGCAAGGCCGGTCGCGTACCCGAATACTGGGATGGGCGCACTGCCGAACGTATCGCCAGCCACCTGCATGGCTGGCTCGCCGCGCGCGAGGTGGCGGAGCCATCTGCGGTTGCCAGGGGTGTGGCATGAACACGCGAATCACCAATGCCTTCACTTGCGATGTGGAAGACTACTTCCAGGTGTCTGCGCTGGCGCCGCATTTCCCGCGCGCGCAGTGGGACAACGTGCCCTGCCGCGTCGAGCGCAACATCGACCGCATTCTCGAATTGCTCGATGGTCATGGGTCGCAGGGCACCTTCTTTACCCTGGGCTGGATCGCCGAGCGCTTCCCGCAACTGGTGCGGCGCATTGCCGACAACGGTCACGAAGTCGCCAGTCACGGTTATGGGCACGAACGTGCCTGCGCCATGACGCCGCAGGCCTTTACTGCTGATATCAAGCTGGCCAAGGCCGTGCTTGAGGACATTACCGGCCAGGGTGTCAGTGGCTACCGCGCCCCCAGCTTTTCGATCAGCACCGCAAATCCGTGGGCGCACGACTGCATCGCGGATGCGGGCTATGTCTATAGTTCCAGCGTCTACCCGGTGAAGCACGATCACTACGGCATCCCGGACGCACCGCGCTTTCCGTGGCGGCTGGCCAATGGCCTCGTCGAGGTGCCGATCACGACCTTGAAAATGCTGGGCCGCAACTGGCCTGCAGGCGGTGGCGGCTTCTTTCGCCTGTTGCCGTATGCGCTATCGCGCTGGCAGATCGCGCGCGTCAACGCCGACGACAAACGCCCGGCGATCTTCTACTTCCATCCTTGGGAAATCGACCCCGAACAGCCGCGAGTGCGCGAGGCCACGGCCAAGACGCGTTTTCGCCACTACGTCAATCTGGATCGCACCGCGCCGCGTCTCGACCGCTTGCTGTCCGATTTTGCCTGGGGGCGCGCGGACGAAGTCTTCCGCGACGCAGCCTGAGCGCGCGTCGCGCCTGGTGTATTGAATGCCTATCAAGGTCAAGCTACTCTCGTCTGAACATGCCGCGCGCTGGGACGCCTTCGTGCGTGCCTGCCCGCAGGCCACCTTCTTTCACCTGTCGGCCTGGCAGGAGATCGTGCGCACGGTGTTTCGTCACCGTACGTTCTTCCTGTTTGCCGAGCGCGATGGCCAGATCATTGCCGTGCTGCCGCTGGCCGAGGTCAAGAGCCGGCTCTTCGGTCATGCGCTGACGTCCCTGCCATTCTGCGTCTATGGCGGGATCGCCGCCGCCGCAGATGCCGGTGGCGACGCCGTTGCCCTGCTCGAGGGCGAGGCCGACAGCCTGGCGCGCCAGCTTGGCGTGCAACATCTTGAATGCCGCAATCTCCAGCCCCGCCATCCAGACTGGCCGCGGCAGGACTTGTACGTCACCTTTCGCAAGGAGATCCTGCCCGAGGTCGACGCCAACATGCTCGCCATCCCTCGCAAGCAGCGCGCCATGGTGCGCAAGGGGATCAAGAACGAGCTCGTCAGCCACATTGATTCGAACGTTGATCGTTTCTTCGCGCTGTACGCCGACAACGTGCTGCGCCATGGCACGCCCGCGCTGCCGAAGAAGTTCTTCCAGCGCCTGAAGGAGACTTTCGGCGACGATTGCGAGGTGCTCACCGTCACCGACGCGGCAGGCCGGACGCTGTCCAGCGTGCTCAGCTTCTACTTCCGCGACGAAGTACTGCCGTATTACGCGGGGGACGACCTGGCCGCACGCGACCTGGCCGCCAACGATTTCAAGTACTGGGAACTGATGCGCCGCGCCTGCGAACGGGGCTGCAAGGTGTTCGACTACGGCCGCAGCAAGATCGGCACCGGCCCTTACAGCTTCAAGAAAAACTGGGGCTTCGAGCCGCAGTCGCTGTCCTACGAATACCGTCTGTACAAGCGCGACAGCGTGCCGCAGAACAACCCGATGAACCCCAAATATCGCGCCTTCATCGCACTGTGGAAGCGCCTGCCGCTCGGCGTGGCCAACGCCATCGGGCCGCACATCGTGCGCCACCTGGGCTAGGGCCGGGGCTAGGGCGATGGCTGATTCGCGCAGCGCGCTGCCGCCGGTCCTGTACCTGGTGCACCGCATTCCCTATCCGCCCAACAAGGGCGACAAGGTGCGTTCGTTCAACATCCTGCGCCAGCTCGCGCGCACGCATCGCGTCTTTCTCGGAACCTTCGTCGACCATCCTGACGACCGCCAGCATGTCGGCAAACTGTCCGACTGGTGCGAAGAAGTGTGCGCCATCGAGCTCGCGCCGCGTACGGGGCGCATCAAGAGCCTGCGCGGCTTGCTGAGCGGCGAGGCGCTCAGCCTGCCGTACTACCGCAACGCGCATCTGGCCGACTGGGTGCGCACCACCGTCGCAGCCCAGGGCATCGAGCAGGTCGTCGCCTTCTCCGGGCCAATGGCCCAATACCTCGATGCGCCTGGTTTGCGGCGCCGGGTCATCGATTTCTGCGACGTTGATTCGGCCAAATGGACGCAATACGCCGCCGACCGGCGCTGGCCCATGTCCTGGCTGTACCGGCGCGAAGGCGAGCGTCTGCTGGCTTTCGAACGCCAGGCGGCAGCACGCAGTGACGCCAGCCTGTTCGTCACCGAAGCCGAGGCGGCACTGTTTACCGGCGCCGCGCCCGAGGCCGCAGCGCGTACGCGGGTGATGCAGAATGGCGTGGATGCGGAGTTTTTCTCGCCCGCGCATGTGCTGGCGAACCCTTATCCTGCAGGCGGGCCGGTGTTGTTGTTTACCGGCGCCATGGACTATTGGCCCAACATCGACGCGGTGAGCTGGTTTACCACCGAGATACTGCCCGCAATTCGCGCCCGCCAGCCGGATGTACGTTTCTGGATCGTCGGCATGAACCCTGCGCCCGCCGTGCAGGCCCTGGCGGGCGAAGGCGTGGTCGTGACCGGCACGGTGCCGGACGTGCGTCCCTACCTCGCGCATGCGGACGTGGTGGTCGCGCCGCTGCGCATCGCTCGTGGCATCCAGAACAAGGTGCTTGAGGCGATGGCGATGGCGCGCCCGGTGGTGCTGTCAGCGGCGCCCGCGGTCGGTCTGGCGGCGACCTCGGGCAGGCAATGCGAGATCGCGGCGGACAGCGCTGCGTTTGCGCTGGCGGTGATCGACTTGCTTGAGCAGCCCGAGCGCTGCGGGCCGATGGGGGCAGCCGCGCGCGAGTGTGTGCTACGTGGCTACAGTTGGCCGGCGCACCTTGCCGTGCTTGATCGGCTGCTCGGACCCGCGCAACGCCCGGATGCGAACGAGACCGCAACGGCGTCTGGCACCGACGCCGGTTTGCTGCGCCGTGTGGGCAGCGCCTCGTGAGCGATGCACGGCCGCTGGTGATGCACCTCGTTTACAGTTTCGACGTCGGTGGGCTGGAAAACGGCGTCGTCAACCTGATCAACCGCATGCCTGCCAAGCGCTTTCGTCATGCGGTGGTGGCGCTTACCCACTGCGCGCCAGCGTTTTGCCAGCGCATCACCCGGGCTGACGTCGAATTTCTGTCGCTGCACAAGCCACCCGGCCACGGCATCAAACTTTATCCGCGCCTGTATCGGCTGTTCCGCGAGCGGCGCCCCGCAGTGGTGCATACGCGCAACCTTGCCGCGCTCGAATGCGTGGTGCCGGCGCGTCTTGCCGGGGTGCCAGCACGGGTGCATGGCGAACATGGCTGGGACGTGTCGGATCCGCAAGGTACCCGGCGCAAGTTCCAGTGGTTGCGCCGCGCCTATAGCCCCTTTGTCAGTCGCTACGTGGCGCTGTCCGGTCATATCGAGTCCTACCTGGTGGATCGCGTCGGCATTGCGAGCGCACGCGTGGAACGCATCTGCAATGGCGTGGATACCGAACGCTTCTTCCCCGCGCCGGACGCCCGACGCATGGCGCTGCCGGGCTCACCCTTTGATGCCGTTGGTCACATCGTTGTCGGCACCGTCGGCCGCCTGCAGGCGGTCAAGGATCAGATCACGCTGGTGCGCGCGTTTGCCCTGGCGCGCGGGCAGGGCGGGGCAACGGCGCAAGCGCTGCGACTGCTGATTGCTGGAGACGGCCCGCTGCGCGGCGAGGTCGAGGCCGAGATCCGCAATGCCGGCCTGGGCAGTGTTGTCTGGCTGGCCGGCGAGCGCAAAGACGTGTCGGATGTCATGCGTAGCCTGGATATGTTCGTGTTACCGTCGCGCACCGAAGGCATCTCGAACACCATTCTCGAAGCCATGGCCAGCGGCCTGCCGGTGCTCGCCACCGCTGTCGGCGGCAATGCCGAGCTCGTCGTACCCGGGCACACCGGGGCCTTGGTGGTGCCTGCCGACCCCGGCGCAATGGCCAACGCGCTGATGTGCTACGCTGACGATGCTGCGCTGCGGCATAGGTGCGGTGTGGCCGGCCGCCAGCGTGTCGAGCAGGGCTTCAGCCTCGATGCCATGGTGGCGCGCTACACGGCGCTGTATGAAGGCCTGCTGTCGTCCGCTGTGTCTGGCAGATAACCCCCAAACCCCCAAGGAATCCTGATCATGTGCGGCATTGCCGGCCTCTTCGATACCCGCGGCAAGCGCGATTTCGATCGCGCCCTCATGCAGCGCATGAACGACGTCCAGCACCATCGTGGCCCGGACGAAGGCGGCTACCATTTCGAGCCCGGCGTGGCCCTTGCACACCGCCGGCTGTCCATCATCGACCTCGCCACCGGCCAGCAGCCGCTGTTCAATGAAGATGGCTCGGTCGCCGTGGTGTTCAACGGCGAGATCTACAACTTTCAGGAACTCGTCCCCGAGCTCGAAGCGCTCGGCCACGTCTTCCATACCCGCAGCGACACCGAAGTCATCGTCCACGCCTGGGAGGCCTGGGGCGAGGACTGTGTGCAGCGCTTTCGCGGCATGTTTGCTTTCGCCGTGCACGACCGCAATCGAGACACGCTGTTCATGGCGCGCGACCGCCTGGCGGTCAAGCCGATGTTCTACGCGCTGCTCGACGACGGCACGCTTGCCTTTGGCTCCGAACTCAAGGTGCTGATGCAGCACCCCGCGCTCGATCGCCGCATGGACCCACTGGCGGTGGAGGAGTACTTCGCGCTTGGCTATGTCGCCGAGCCGCGCACCATCTTTCTCGGCGCAAAAAAGCTCGGGCCGGGCGAGTCGTTGTGCATCCGTCGCGACCAGCCCATTCCCGCGCCCAGGCAGTACTGGGATGTCGAATTCACCCTAGACAACAACATTGGCCTCGCCGACGCCAGCGCCGAACTCACCGAGCGCCTGCGCGAATCGGTGCGCCTGCGCATGATCTCGGAGGTGCCGCTCGGTGCCTTCCTGTCCGGCGGCGTTGACTCCAGTGCCGTCGTCGCCACCATGGCTGGCCTGTCCGACGCGCCGGTCAACACCTGCTCCATCGCCTTCGACGATCCCAAGTTCAACGAATCCGAGTTCGCGCAGAAGGTGGCGGACCGCTACCGCACCAACCATTTCGTCGAAACGGTGAAGTCCGACGACTTCGACCTCATCGACACCCTCGCTGCGCTTTATGACGAGCCCTACGCCGACAGCTCCGCCATCCCGACCTATCGGGTGTGCCAGCTCGCGCGCAAGCAGGTCACCGTGGCGCTGTCGGGCGACGGTGGCGACGAGACCTTTGGCGGCTACCGCCGCTACCGCATGCACCTGATGGAAGAAAAGATGCGCGCGGCCTTGCCGCAGGGTCTGCGTCAGCCGCTGTTCGGTCTCCTCGGCCGGGTCTATCCCAAGGCCGACTGGGCGCCGCGTGTATTCCGCGCCAAGACCACCTTCCAGGCCATGGCACGCGACGCGGTCGAGGCCTATTTCCATTCGGTGTCGCTGCTGCGCGGCGACATGCGCGCCAAGCTGTTCTCCACCAGTTTCCGCGGCAAGCTCGGCGGCTACGATGCGCTCGAGGTCTTTCGCCGCCATGCCGCCAAGGCCAACACCGACGACCCGCTGGCACTCATCCAGTACCTCGACCTCAAGACCTACCTGGTCGGTGACATCAACACCAAGGTCGACCGCGCCAGCATGGCCCACTCGCTGGAAGTGCGCGAACCGCTGATGGACCACAAGCTGGTCGAATGGCTTGCCACGCTGCCGTCCAGCCTCAAGATCCAGGGCAACGAAGGCAAGTATCTGTTCAAGAAGGCGATGGAGCCCTTTCTGCCCAACGAGGTGCTGTATCGCCCCAAGATGGGCTTCGCTGTGCCGCTTGCACGATGGTTCCGTGGCCCGCTCAAGCAGCGCGTGCGTGACGCTGTGCTCGGTGAAACCCTGGCGGCCACCGGTATATTCAATCGTGAATACCTGCAGCACCTGGTCGACGCGCACCAGTCGGGCGCGCGCGATTACAGCGCACCCTTGTGGTCGCTGTTGATGTTCGAGGCCTTCTTGCGCACGCTCGACGTGGCAAAGCTCGTGCTCAGCGAGGCTGGTGCCCTAGAGCCAGTTCAAGCGTTGCATGTAACGAATTGAGGGGCTATGCTTTGTTGCATGTAACGCAAGGCTTGTTAGGAGAGAATCCATGGTCGCAAGTGTTTCGGAGCGTGTCGGACGCTATCGCACG
>DAORUJ010000007.1:0-57313 GCA_035433105.1 Thauera sp. | reverse complement strand
CGATCACGATCGGCGACACGCTGACGATCACCGTCACCTGCAAGGAAAAGTTCGAGCACAACCATCACATCATCTTCGACTGCCTGGCGCTCAACCAGGACGGGTTGAAGGTCATCGACGGCCTCGCCGAGGTGATGGCGCCCACCGAGAAGATCAAGCGCGAGCGCGTGGTGCTGCCCGCAGTCACCATTTCCGACCGCGAACTGCGCTACCGTCACCTGCTGTCGGTGTCAGCCGGCCTGTCGCCGGTGCCGATCGCGGTGGCGCACCCGTGCGACAAGGAGTCGTTGTTGGGCCCGATACAGGCGGCCAAGGCCGGCCTGGTCGACCCCATCCTGGTCGGCCCGGAGCACAAGATCCGCGCAGTGGCCGAGGAGTTCGGCATCGACATCAAGGGCTTTCGCATCGTGGATGCAGAGCACAGCCACGCCGCGGCCGAGATCGCCGTGGGCATGTGCCGGGACGGCGTCGCCGAAGCCTTGATGAAAGGGTCTCTGCACACCGACGAGATGATGGTCCAGGTCATCAAGCACCTGCGCACCGGACGCCGCATCAGTCACGTCTTTCTCGCCGACGTGCCGACCTACCCGCACCCGCTGATGATCACCGACGCGGCGATCATGATCGCGCCCACCCTCGAAGATAAGGTCGACATCATCCAGAACGCGATCGAGCTCGCCCATATGCTCGGTCTGCCCGAGCCCAAGGTGGCCATCCTGTCGGCGGTGGAGACCGTCACTTCCAAGATCCGCTCCACCATTGACGCCGCCGCGTTGTGCAAGATGGCCGATCGCGGCCAGATCAGGGGCGGCCTGCTCGACGGCCCGCTTGCCTTCGACAATGCGATTTCGCTGCTCGCCGCCAAGACCAAGGGCATCAAGTCGGCGGTTGCCGGCAATGCCGACATCCTGGTGGTGCCCGACCTCGAGTCCGGCAACATGATGGCCAAGCAGCTTGAATACCTGGCCAATGCGTTGATGGCGGGCGTAGTGCTGGGCGCGCGCGTGCCCATCGTGCTGACCAGCCGTGCCGACACTGCCGAAACCCGCGCCGCCTCGTGCGCGGTGGCGCAACTGATGGTGCACAAGAAGCGGGAGATGCTGAAACCATGAAAGCCATCCTCGTCCTCAACGCCGGCTCCAGCAGCCTGAAGTTCGCGCTCTACCCGATCAACGGCGAGCTCGCTGCCGTGCCGGCCGTTTCCGGGCAGGTCGAAGGCATCGGTGCCACCCCCGAAATCACGCTCAAGGCCGCCAGCGGCGAACGCATCCGCGAGGCGGTGCGCACCTCGGGCAGCCAGGGCGAACAGCACCGCGATGCACTGAACCACGTCTTTGCACTGCTCAATCAGCACCACCCGGAGCTCGACATCGTCGCCGCTGGCCACCGCATCGTGCATGGCGGCGAACGCCACAGCGCGCCGACCAGACTGGACGAAGCCGTGCTGCGCGAGCTGGACAATTTCGTGCCCCTCGCACCGCTACACCAGCCGCACAACCTGCGCGCGGTGCGTGCAGTGGCGGCGCTGATGCCCGATGTGCCGCAAGTGGGCTGCTTCGACACCGCCTTTCACCGCAGCCAGCCCGCGGTGGCACAGGCCTTCGCCCTGCCGCGGCGCATCTCTGCCGAAGGCGTGAAGCGATACGGCTTTCACGGGCTGTCCTACGACTACGTTTCACGTCAGCTGCCGGGCATCATCGGCGGCCGTGCCCAGGGCGCGGTCGTCATCGCCCACCTCGGCAACGGCGCGTCGATGTGCGCGCTGCGCAACGGCCGCAGCGTGGCCTCGACGATGGGTTTCACTGCACTCGACGGCTTGATGATGGGCACCCGCACCGGCAGTCTCGATCCCGGCGTGCTGCTCTATCTGATGGAAGAAAAGGGCATGAATGCGCGCGCGCTGACCAACCTGCTGTACAAGGAATCGGGCCTCCTCGGCGTATCCGGTATCAGCCAGGACATGCGCACCCTGCTCGCCTCCGACGCCCCCGAGGCGAAGGAAGCGGTCGACCTGTTCTGCTACCGCATCGCCCGCGAACTCGGCTCGCTGGCCGCGGCGGCGGGCGGGCTGGACGCACTCGTGTTCACCGGTGGCATCGGCGAACATGCGGCACCGGTACGCGAGAAGGTCGCAAAGTTGGCGGCATGGATGGGCCTGAAGATCGACGCCGCAGCCAACCTCGATCACGCTCACCGCATCGACACCGCCGACAGCCGCATCGCCGTCGCCGTCGTGCCGACCGACGAAGAGCGCATGATCGCGCGCTACACCGTCGAGGTGCTCGGACTGTAAGCCTCCGGGCCACGACGCCGGGTTATCCCGGCTTGAGGCGCGTCCCCGCCAAGTGCTACCGTCATGGCCCCTGCATGACGGAGCACACCATGAAAACCCGCACGCTTCTTGCCACCGCGCTGATGATGGCCGCCTTTGGCGCCTGGGCAAAACAGGCCGTCGACAGCGGTCATGGCGGCGCAGTCGCCACCATTTCACACGAGGCCAGCCAGGCCGCGATGGAAATTCTCAATGCGGGCGGCAATGCGGTCGACGCCGCAGTGGCCGCCGCTGCCACGCTGGGGGTGACCGAGCCCTTCAGTTGCGGCATCGGCGGTGGCGGCTTCATGCTGATCTATTCCGCAAAGGACAGGCGCGTGATCGCGCTCGATCACCGCGAAGTCGCCCCCGCAAGCTTCCGCGCCGATGTGTTTCACACTGCCGACGGCAAGGAGATGGAATGGGCGGCCACGGTGCCCAATGGCATCGCCGTAGGCGTGCCCGGCACCGTGCGCGGCTGGCACGAGGCCCTGAGCCGCTACGGCACGATGGGTTTCGAGCGGGTGCTGGCACCGGCAATCCGCGTCGCCGAAGACGGCTTCGACATCGGACCCAACTTCCACCGCATCAACACCATCAACGAAGCCAAATTCGCGCGCTTCTCCACCGCCTCCGCGCTCTATCTGAAGGACGGCAAGGCGCTGGCGGTGGGCTCGCACTTCCGCAACCCGGACATGGCGCAGACCTATCGCGACATCGCCCGCGGTGGCGTGAAGGCCTTCTACGAAGGGCCGATCGCCGCCAGCATCGTGTCCGCGGTCAGCCATCCGCCGGCCAACCCGGGGGTCGCAGTCATCCCCGGCGACATCAGCATGGCCGACCTCAAGGACTACGAGGCGCGGGTGCGCCAGCCCATCCGCTCGACCTACCGCGGCTACGAGATCCTCGGCATGCCCACGCCCTCCAGCGGCGGCATCGCCATCGCCCAGGCGCTGAACCTGATGGAGACCTTCGATCTATCCGGCAAATCACGCGCAGATATCGAGCACCTCTATCTGGAAGCCTCGCGAGTTGCTTTCGCCGACCGCAACGCCTATGTGGCGGACGAGGAGTTCGTCGACGTACCCAAGGACGGACTGCTGTCCAAGGCCTACGCACGCGAAAGGGCGAAGGCGATCGGTCCGATGGCTGCACCGGGCAAGATCGCGGCAGGAGATCCTTACCCTTTTGAGAACGACCTGTCGGTGCCACTGCGCCCGCAGCCCAGATCCCTCGTACAGGAGTCGATGCACACCACTCACCTTGCGGTGTCCGACCGTGAGGGCAACGTCGTCGCCTACACCTTCACCATCGAGGACTGGGGTGGCAGCGGCATTGTGGTGCCGGGACGGGGATTTTTGCTCAACAACGAGCTCACCGACTTCGACTTCAGCGGCCCACACCCCAATGTGCCCGAAGCCTTCAAGCGCCCGCGCTCGAGCATGAGCCCGACCATCGTGCTGAAGGACGGGGTGCCCGCCTTCACCATCGGCTCACCGGGCGGCTCGACCATCATCACCACGGCGCTGCAAACCATCGTCAACCACATCGACCTGGGCATGAGCCTGGCTGATGCGCTGGCTGCACCACGCATGAGCCAGCGCAATGGCGACACCACGCAGGTTGAGACGCTGCTGAAGTTCCCGGGCAGTGCGCAGGCCAAAGCGCTCGAAGCGAAGGGTCACAAATGGCGCGAAACCGACCAGATCGGCGCTGCCAGCGGCATCCGCTTCAACGCTGACGGCACGGTGACCGCCGTCAGCGAACCCCTGCGCCACGGTGGCGGCAGCGCGATCGTGCAGAAGCAGTAAGTCGCTAACCCCGGTTCTGCCAGCTGCGCTCGTAGGCGGCGTGCAGAACCGGCGGGAATGCAGGTCGACACCCCTCGAAACCACCTGCAAGCACCTGATACCATCCGCAACCACTCAAGGCCCTGACAACGCACGCTTGCGCAGCCAGCTCAAACGTCGTTGTCGATGTCATCGACAAGCGCATCGCCCGCCCCCGTACCCGAAACCTCGTCCATTTCGAGTTCCACGGTCTGCAGCGCACGCACGCGCTCCGCATGCTGCAAGGCATGCTGATTGCCATTGAACAGATCGCGCTTGAGCAGTGAGATGGCCTCGACCCAGGCGCTTGAGGCCTCGCACCCCACTTGGAGCTCACCCTGGCGGCACACCGTCAGTGCCTTTTCCTGCAAAGTGAAATGCACGCCCGGAAGCGGCCGCACGCGCATCACGTCATCGGCATGCGCAGCAAAGCGCAACATGGTTTCACGCTCGTCGCCAAGCAGGTCAAGAATCAGGGCCGGCAGGGCATAAATCGGCAGATCACCGGTGCGCACCGGGCCACGGCGACCGTTGATGACGACCAGCGGTGTGGCGACGAGGGTACGGAACATCTCGTCACCGAACTCGCCACGGTCCGCCTCGAGCAGCCCCGATTCGGCATAGCCGCCGTAGTTCCAGCCCAGCGCGGGCAAATGATCGCCGAACAGCACGATGATGGCGTCGGGGTCACGCTTGCGCAGTTCGCGCAGAAAAGCCATGAGCTCGCGCGATTTGTAATGGACGGTATTGGCATAGGCCAGTACCAGCGCGTTGTCGGTTTTGGCTTCGATGACCTGCGGGCGGGCCTCGTTGAGCGGGTAGTCGAGATGGCCGAAGTAGGTCAGCACGTAGTTGAATACCGGCTGGCCGCCATCCAGCGCCGGCCCGATGCGTTCGAGCACCTGGCGATAGAGCGAGGCATCGCTGAGGAATTCGCCGTTCATGTCGTCGAGCGCGAAGTCGCGGTCGGACCAGTACTGGTCGAAACCCACGCGCCGATAGGCGTTGATGCGGTTCCAGAACGGTGCGGCATTCGGATGCGAGGCAAAGCTACGATAACCCGCTTGCGCAAGGTGGCGTGGCAGGCAGGGCACGTCACGGCGCAGGCGGCCTTCGAAGAACACGCCATCGGTCTGTACCGGAAATCCGCACAGCGCCTCGAATTCGGCGTTGGCCGTGTACCCGCCGAACACCGGCGACAGCGCCCGCGCATTACCGGTGGCCCTCCACAGTTTGCGGAATTCCGGATCGAGCGGATCGGCCGACAGACCGGCCGCCTTCAGCGGCAGCGGATCCCAGAAGGATTCAAGCACGATCATATGTACGTTGCGACCCGCACCGTCGCGCCGCTGCAGTGCAGCCTTGAAGAACCCGCTGGATGGCTTCGCGCCCAGCAGCCTCACCGCCTGATCGACCTCGGCCATCTGTGGTGGCGACGCACGACGCGAAAGATTGCGCGCCGTTTCCTGCACCAGGTGGATCGGCAGGCCGCGCATTTCGTAATTGCCACGCTGGTTCCACACCCAGTCGCCAAAACGGGCATCCATCCAGTTGACGACCGGCTCCGGATGCCTGGCCACCGTAACAATCGCGAGCGCCACGCCCGCCAGCACCAGCCAGGCGCGCGGCCGGCGCCAGTCGAACATCCACAACAGGGCGGCCAGCGGCAGGGCCAGCATGGCGATGCTGCCCCACAACTGCCAACCCTCAAGCAACAAAAAGAGATTCTTTGCGGCGACGAAATCGTCCGGCATCACCGGCCCGCCGAGCACTGCGAGCTTGATCGCGTTGGACACCGTGAACGCCGAAAACAGCACCACCACCGCCAGCACAAGGCGCTTCAAGCTTCGCGCCATCATGAACAGCGTCCCGCCCACCAGCAAATGCACCCCAAGGTCGCGCAGCCACGCGTCGCGCCCTGGAGAGACGCCGAAAAAGTACGCAATGGCAGCTTGCGCCGCGCCGTACCACAGCGCCACCAGCCCAAGCGCCCATCCCCACTCCCACACAGTTCGCGTCGCGGCGACTGGCGACAGTGAATCAGCGCTGACAAGGGCAGCTTGAGGTGCGACCAAGAACATGGCAACGCTCCGGGCAGACAATCAGAAGCCCGGATCATACCTGTGGAATATTGCCGGGGACACGATCTGCAGCCCCCCTTGTCGCGATCCGGCAGGCGAATTGCGACAAGGTATTTCGGAGTAGGCGACGCTTCTTACCTGGGCAACAGACTCTCGCCCATCAGGAACTCATCGACCGCGCGTGCACACTGGCGTCCTTCCCTAATCGCCCAGACCACGAGCGATTGACCGCGGCGCATATCGCCGGCGGCGAACACGCGTGACACATTGGTAGCGTAGCAACCCTCACCATCCGTCGTCGCCCGGGCGTTGCCGCGGGCGTCCTTGTCGACGCCAAAGGCTTCGAGCACACCGCCCACCGGATGGGTGAAGCCCATCGCGAACAGCACCAGGTCGGCCTTGATCTCGAACTCCGAGCCCGGCACTTCGGACATCCTGCCGTCCTTGAACTCCAGACGACAGGCCTTGAGCGCCTTGACCTTGCCGTTCTTGCCGATGAACTCCTTGGTGGCGACGGCAAAGTCACGCTCGCAGCCTTCCTCGTGCGAGGACGAGGTCCGCAGCTTGGTCGGCCAGTACGGCCACACCAGCGGCTTGTCCTCCTGCTCGGGCGGCATCGGCATCAGCTCGAACTGGGTCACGCTCGCCGCGCCGTGGCGGTTGGAGGTGCCCACACAGTCAGAGCCGGTGTCACCGCCGCCGATGACGACCACGTGCTTGCCCTTGGCCGAGATCGGGTTCGGCTTGTCGCCAGCGACCTGCTTGTTCTGCGGAATCAGGAATTCGAGGGCGAAATGCACGCCGCCCAGTTCGCGCCCCGGCACCGGCAGGTCGCGCGGCACTTCAGCGCCCCCCGTCAGCACCACGGCATCGAAATCAGCCTGCAACTGCTCGGCGCTGATCACTTCCCGGGCGTCGTTGACGATGCCGGCCGGCATGTCCTTGCCGCCCACAAGCACGCCGGTACGAAAAGCCACGCCTTCGGCCTGCATCTGATCGACACGACGGTCGATCAGCCCCTTCTCCATCTTGAAGTCGGGGATGCCGTAGCGCAGCAGACCGCCGACACGGTCGCTCTTCTCGAATACCGTTACCTCATGCCCGACGCGCGCCAACTGCTGCGCCGCAGCCAGGCCGGCAGGACCAGAGCCGACCACGGCAATCCGCTTGCCCGTCTTCGCCTCCGCCGGCTGCGGCAACACCCAGCCCTCTTCCCAGGCCTTGTCGATGATTGCGTGCTCGATCGACTTGATGCCGACCGCGTCGGCGTTGATGTTCAAGGTACAGGCCGCCTCGCACGGTGCGGGGCAAATGCGGCCGGTGAACTCCGGGAAGTTGTTGGTGGAATGCAGCACCTCGATGGCCTCGCGCCAATGGCCGCGGTACACCAGGTCGTTCCAGTCCGGGATGATGTTGTTGACCGGGCAGCCGTTGCTGCAGAACGGGATGCCGCAGTCCATGCAGCGCGCGCCCTGGAGGGCGGCCTGCTCGTCACTCAGACGAACGACGAACTCCTTGTAGTTCTTCAGACGCTTGTCGACCGGCACATAGGCCTCGGACAGGCGCTGATACTCCATGAATCCAGTGGGCTTGCCCATTTATGCGGCCTCCTTCTTGCCTGCGCGCGCTTCGGCCATCTCGGCCAGCGCACGACGATATTCATGCGGGAACACCTTGACGAACTTCTTCCGCCAGACGCCCCAGTTGTTCAGGATCTCGCGGGCACGGACGCTGCCGGCGAAGCGGACATGGCGCTCGATCAGCCCCTTGAGGATGAGCTCGTCACCCATCGTCAGGTGATCGATATCCACCCGACCGTGGGCTTCGAGCTCGTCCCCCGACTCCGACCCCTGGCGCGCAGCGATTTCATCCGGCAGCGGCTCGAGGGACACCTGCGCCATGTTGCAGCGCTGCTCGAAGCTGCCGTCCTCGTCCAGCACATAAGCCACGCCACCCGACATACCGGCGGCAAAGTTGCGCCCGGTCTGTCCAAGCACGACCACGGTGCCGCCCGTCATGTACTCGCACCCATGGTCACCCACGCCTTCCACCACCGCGGTGGCACCGGAGTTGCGCACGGCAAAGCGCTCGCCGGCGACACCGGCAAAATAGACCTCACCCTCGGTCGCACCGTAAAGCACGGTGTTGCCGACGATGATGTTGTCCGGGGTGTCGCCACGGAACTCGGCCTTGGGCTTGACCACGATGCGTCCGCCCGACAGGCCCTTGCCGACATAGTCGTTACCTTCACCGACCAGCTCCAGCGTCACGCCACGCGCCAGGAAGGCGCCAAAGCTCTGTCCAGCGGTACCGTTGAGGCGGATGTGGATGGTGTCGTTGGCCAGCCCTTCGTGGCCGTAGATCGTCGCCACCCGGCCCGACAGCATCGCGCCCACGGTACGGTTGATGTTGCGCACCGGCAGGTCGATATTGACCTTTTCGCGCTTGTCCAGCGCGGGCTTGGCCAGCACGATGAGCTGGTTGTCGAGCGCCGCCTCCAGCCCGTGATCCTGGACTTCGGTGTGCAGACGCGGCACTTCGGCCGGCACCGACGGCAGGTAGAAGATGCGCGAATAGTCGAGGCCCTTCGCCTTCCAGTGCGCGATGCCCTGCCTGATTTCGAGCAGGTCGGCACGGCCGATGAGCTCGTCGAACTTGCGGACGCCCAGTTGGGCCATCAATTCGCGCACTTCTTCGGCAATGAAGAAGAAAAAATTCACCACATGCTCGGGCTGTCCCGAGAAGCGCTTGCGCAGTTCCGGATCCTGCGTGGCCACGCCGACCGGGCAGGTGTTGAGGTGGCACTTGCGCATCATGATGCAGCCTTCGACGACCAGCGGCGCGGTGGCGAAACCGAACTCGTCTGCGCCGAGCAGCGCGCCGATGACGACGTCGCGACCGGTCTTGATCTGGCCATCGACCTGCAGCCGGATGCGCGAGCGCAGGCGATTGAGCACCAGGGTCTGCTGAGTCTCGGCGAGACCGAGCTCCCACGGAGAACCCGCGTACTTGATCGAGCTCCAGGGCGAAGCGCCAGTGCCACCGTCATGACCCGCAACGACGATGTGGTCGGCCTTGGCCTTGGCCACGCCCGCCGCCACCGTACCGATGCCGATCTCGGACACCAGCTTCACCGAGATGCTGGCGACCGGGTTGGTGTTCTTCAGGTCGTGAATCAGCTGCGCCAGATCCTCGATCGAGTAGATGTCGTGGTGCGGCGGCGGCGAGATGAGACCGACGCCCGGCACCGAGTGGCGCAAGACGCCGATGTACTCCGACACCTTGTGACCCGGCAGCTGACCGCCTTCACCAGGCTTGGCGCCCTGGGCCATCTTGATCTGGATCTGGTCGGCATTGGCGAGGTATTCGGCGGTAACGCCGAATCGGCCCGAGGCCACCTGCTTGATCGCCGAACGCAGCGAATCGCCTGAGTTCAGCTCAAGATCGCGGGCGATGCGGTTCTCGCCGATTACCTGCGACAGCCTGGTCGCCTGGGTCAATGGCTTGAAGCGCTTCGGATCCTCACCGCCCTCGCCGGTGTTCGACTTGCCGCCGATGCGGTTCATCGCCACCGCCAGCGTGGTGTGGGCCTCGGTCGAAATCGAGCCGAGCGACATCGCGCCGGTGGCAAAGCGCCTGACGATCTCCTTGGCGGATTCGACCTCGTCCAGCGGCACCGGGGTGGCCGAAGGCTTGAGCTCGAACAGGCCGCGCAGCGTCATGTGGCGCTTGCTCTGATCGTTGATGATGCGGGCGTATTCCTTGAACGTGTCGTACTGCCCCGAGCGCGTCGAATGCTGCAGCTTGGCAATGGCATCCGGCGTCCACATGTGCTCTTCGCCGCGGACGCGGAAGGCGTATTCGCCGCCGGCATCGAGCATGTCGTGCAGCACCGGGTCGGCGCTGAAAGCCGCCTTGTGCTGGCGAATCGCCTCTTCCATGACCTGGAACACGCCGATGCCCTCGACCTGGCTGGTGGTGCCGGTGAAGTACTTGTCGAGCAGCGCCTGCTGCAGGCCGACGGCTTCGAAGATCTGCGCGCCGGTGTAGGACATGTAGGTCGAGATGCCCATCTTGGACATCACCTTCATCAGGCCCTTGCCGATGGCCTTGACGAAGTGCTTGACGTATTTGACGGCCGATTCGGCATCGTCCGCCAGGTGCTGCAGCGTTTCCAGCGCAAGGTAAGGGTGGACCGCTTCGGCACCATAGCCGGCGAGCACGGCAAAGTGATGCACCTCGCGCGCCGAGCCGGTCTCGACCACCAGGCCAGCGCGGGTGCGCAGGCCCTTCGCCACCAGGTGCTGGTGAATGGCCGACAGCGCCAGCAGCGCCGGAATGGCGATGCGCTCGGCGGCGAGCTTGCGGTCTGAAACGATCAGGATGTTGGAGCCGCCCAGCACCGCATTCTCGGCGTCGGCACAAAGCGAAGCCAGTCGCGCCTCGACGCCCTCCTGACCCCATTCGGCCGGATAGCAGATGTCCAGCTCGGCCGAGCGGAACTTGTTATGAGTGTAGCGCGCGATGTTGCGGATCTTGGCCATGCCGTCGAAATCGAGCACGGGCTGGCTGACTTCGAGACGGAAGGGCGGGTTGATCTCGTTGATCTCGAGCAGGTTGGGCTTGGGTCCGATGAAGGACACCAGCGACATCACCATCTGCTCGCGGATCGGGTCGATCGGCGGGTTGGTGACCTGCGCGAACAACTGGCGGAAGTAGTTGTACAGCGGCTTGTTCCTGGACGACAGCACCGCCAGCGGCGAGTCGTTGCCCATCGAGCCGGTCGCTTCCTCGCCCGCCTTGCCCATCGGCTCGAGGATGAACTTGATGTCTTCCTGCGTGTAGCCGAAGGCCTGCTGGCGGTCGAGCAGCGCGGCAACACGCTCGCCGTCGGCGTCGGATGCGGCGCGGTCGGCTGCGGCCGGCGCTTCGAGGGTGTCGAGCTTGATATTAATGCGGCGCAGCCAGTCGGCGTAGGGCCGGGCGTTGGCAAGCGACTCCTTGAGCTCCTGATCGCCGACGATGCGCCCTTGTTCCATGTCGATCAGGAACATCTTGCCCGGCTGCAGGCGCCACTTCTTGACGATCTTGCTGTCCGGGATCGGCAGCACGCCCGATTCCGACGCCATCACCACGAGGTCATCGTCAGTGATCAGGTAGCGTGCCGGCCGCAGGCCGTTGCGATCGAGCGTGGCGCCGATCTGGCGGCCGTCGGTGAAGGCCACCGCGGCGGGGCCGTCCCACGGCTCCATCATCGCCGCGTGGTATTCGTAGAAGGCGCGACGCTTCTCGTCCATCTGCGTGTGCGACTCCCAGGCCTCCGGGATCATCATCATCATCGCGTGGGCGAGCGAATAGCCACTCATCACCAGCAGTTCGAGCGCGTTGTCGAAAGACGCCGAGTCGGACTGCCCCGGGTAGATCAACGGCCATATCTTCTGCAGGTCTTCGCCCAGCAGCGGCGAATGCACGCCTTTTTCGCGCGCGCGCATCCAGTTGTAGTTGCCGCGCAAGGTGTTGATTTCGCCGTTGTGGGCGATGTAGCGGAACGGATGGGCGAGGTTCCACTTGGGGAAGGTGTTGGTCGAGAAACGCTGGTGCACCAGCGACAGGGCCGACACGGCGCGCGCATCGAGGAGGTCGAAGTAATACTCGCCAACCTGATTGGCCAGCAACAACCCCTTGTAGTTCACCGTGCGTGCCGACATCGACACCATGTAGAACTCTTTGCCGTGCTTGAGGCTGAGCGCGGCAATCGCGTTCGCGGCGCGGCGGCGCACGACGTAGAGCTTGCGCTCGAGCGCCTCGGTGACCATCACGTCCGGACCGCGGCCGATGAAGATCTGGCGAATCACCGGCTCCTTGGCCTTGACCGTCGGCGACATGGGCATGTCGC
The DNA here is from genome assembly GCA_035433105.1 of Thauera sp. Taxonomy (GTDB): domain Bacteria; phylum Pseudomonadota; class Gammaproteobacteria; order Burkholderiales; family Rhodocyclaceae; genus Thauera. The sequence goes on along the minus strand of DAORUJ010000007.1, from coordinate 45,196 downwards.
GGTTGACCGGCACGTCGCGCCAGCCCAGCACGATCTGGCCTTCGGCAACCACGGCGCGCTCGATCTCTTCCTCACAGGCCAGGCGCGACGCTGCTTCCTTGGGCATGAACACCATGCCGACGCCATACTCGCCGGCCAGCGGCAGACACACGCCTTGCGCGGCCATTTCCTCACGGTAGAGACGGTCAGGAATCTGAATCAGGATGCCGGCACCGTCGCCCTGCAGGGGGTCGGCACCAACTGCGCCACGGTGGTCCAGGTTCTTCAGTATTTCAAGACCCTGGAGGACGATGTCGTGTGTTTTCCTGCCCTTGATGTGGGCGATGAAACCCACGCCGCAGGCATCATGTTCGTTGGCGGGGTCATAAAGACCCTGCTTTTGGGGCAGATCCATTTTTCTATTCCTCAAGCGACAAGCGAAATCACGCACGTGGGAGTCCGGACCCAGCCGGATAAACCGAACGCGCACAAAAAAGCCGGGCGCGCGCGCACCGGCTTTATGGTTTGCACCGTTTTGGTGCAAAAAAACGATTTTGCTGAGTGATTAAGCGCGTTTACAGCGCTGAATGCACCAACTTGGTAAGCGTTACCAGAAACCCTGTTGACAAAAAAACTATACGCCCGCGAAACGTGTGGTTCAAGAATTTTTTTGCACTGCGGCACACGATATCGGCAAGACATTTCAGCTCGACGCCCCCCGCTTCGCTCAGTGGATTTCACCGACGGCAAACAGGCGCCGATGCTCTTTCATCGCATAGCGGTCAGTCATGCCGGCGATGTAGTCGGCAATGGCGCGGGGCTTGTCTTCACGCGCCATTGCCTGGTATTGCGGCGGCAGAATGTGCGGATCGTCCATGAAGGCCGCGAACAGGTCGCCGACGATGCGGCGTGCCTTGTTGGTCATGCGCAGCACTTGATAGTGACGATAAAGTTGTTCACGCAGGAAGAGCTTGAGCTCGCGCAAACGCGGCAGCAGCGCTTCCGAGTACGCGACCAGGCGCGGCGCAACACGCACGTCGTGAAGCGAGGCCACACCGGCCGCAGCGATGTTGGCACGGGTCTGCTCGAGCAAGTCGATCACCATCAGGTGAATCATTCGCCGCACGGTTTCGTTGATCAGCTTGCGCCCGCCAAGGCCCGGCCAGCGCGCCTCGACCTCGCGCCGCTGCGCAGCAAACAGGGAAACCTCGTCGAGTTGCGCGAGCGTAATCAGGCCAGAGCGCAGACCGTCATCCACATCGTGGTTGTTATAGGCAATCTCGTCCGCCAGGTTGGCAAGCTGCGCCTCGATCGACGGCTGGGTGCCATCGAGAAAGCGCTCGCCGACATCACCCAGGCGTTCGGCATTGGCGCGCGAGCAGTGCTTGAGAATGCCCTCGCGCGTCTCGAACATCAGATTCAGCCCATCAAAGGCGGCATAGCGGTCTTCGAGCAGATCCACCGCGCGCAAGGACTGAAGGTTGTGCTCGAAGCCGCCGTAGTCCTTCATGCAGGCGTTCAAGGCATCCTGCCCGGCGTGTCCGAAAGGCGTGTGTCCCAGGTCGTGCGCGAATGCGATCGACTCGGCCAGGTCTTCATTGAGGCTGAGCTGGCGGGCGATGCCGCGTGTGATCTGGGCAACTTCGATGCTGTGGGTGAGACGGGTGCGAAACAGGTCACCTTCGTGGTTCACGAACACCTGGGTCTTGTACTCCAGGCGGCGAAAGGCGGTGGAATGCACGATGCGATCGCGGTCGCGCTGAAACTCGCCGCGCGCCACGGGCCCTGGCTCGTCGTGTTTGCGCCCGCGGGTGTTGGTCTCGGTTACGGCATAGGGCGCGAGTTGCAGCATCGGTTGGTCCTCTCGACTCTGGAAGCAGTAATAAGGTGTCCCACAGGCGTCGCACAGCGCTCAGTGGCATACCCTGGCACGGGGGCGTCCAGCAGAGGTGCGCACATCTTCCAGGCCAAACGGGCCACTCAGAGGTCGCCCACACCGCCCTGCCCAATTTCAGCGGCAACGCGCCTCGATCGCCGCGGCAATATCGGCCTGCGACGCGTCACCATGAATGACGCCCTGACCAAGAGCACGCAACAGAATCAGGCGCAGCTTGCCGGCCTCGACCTTCTTGTCGTGAGCCATCAATTCCAGATAGCGCTCGACGCCGAGCCGCGGCCCCCAAACCGGCAGCCCGGCCCGCTCGAACAGGGCGGCAATGCGCTCCAGATCAGCCGCGCTCAACCAGCCCAGCTGGCGCGACAGCTCCGCCGCCATCATCGTGCCGGCAGCAACGGCTTCGCCGTGCAGCCATACGCCATAACCCAGGCCGGTCTCGATGGCGTGACCGAAGGTGTGGCCAAGATTGAGCAGCGCGCGCTCACCCTGTTCGGTCTCGTCGGCCGCCACCACCTCAGCCTTATTGCGGCAGGAGCGCTCGATCGCATGGGCGAGCGCTGCGGGGTCGCGCGCCACCAGCCGTTCCAGATTCTGTTCCAGCCATTCGAGAAACTCGATGTCGCGGATCAGCCCGTACTTGATCACTTCGGCCAGGCCGGCAGACAACTCCCGCGCCGGTAGAGTGTTCAGCGTGTCGATGTCGGCCAGCACCAGGCGCGGCTGGTAAAAGGCCCCGATCATGTTCTTGCCCAGCGGGTGGTTGATCGCAGTCTTGCCCCCCACCGAGGAGTCGACCTGCGCGAGCAGCGTGGTCGGGATCTGGATGAAAGGCATGCCGCGCTGGTAGCAGGCGGCGGCAAAGCCGCCCATGTCGCCAACCACTCCGCCGCCCAGGGCGATCAGGGTGGTCGACCGCTCGCAGCGCTCGACCAGCAACATGTCGAAGATGCGGTTCAGCGTCTGCCAGTCCTTGTGCGCCTCGCCATCGGGCAGACTCACGGCGGCCACCTGCACACCCGCGGACTCCAGTGCGGTGCGCAGGCGAGCCAGGTAAAGCGGGCCGACGACATCGTTGGTGACGATCGCGACGCGCCGGGTCCTGATCTGCGGCAGGATCAGTTCGGCATGATCGAGCAAGCCACGACCGATGTGGATCGGATAGGCCCGCTCACCGAGGGCGACATTCAAGGTACGCATGGCGTAATTTTCAGGTTCTGCTGGGCAAAGTTTGTGCAGCGCATTTTCGATCATGCGCACCATGGTGCCCGGATTGCCGCGCCCGCCTTCAACGATCAAGTGTGCGACCTCACGGTAAAGCGGGTCGCGCTGCTGATACAGCTCCTCGATGCGCTGGCGCGGGTTCTCCACCTGCAGCAGCGGGCGGTTGCGGTCGTGACGGGTGCGCTCGTAAAGGATTTGCGGTGGCACGTTGAGGTAGATCACCACGCCCCGCGCACGCATCAGCTCGCGGTTGGCCGGGTTGGTGACGACGCCGCCGCCAGTCGCGATGACAATATCCGGCTCTTGCGTGAGCTCGTCGACCATGTGCGTTTCGCGGCGGCGGAAGCCTTCCTCGCCCTCGATCTCGAAGATGGTTGGAATGCTCACCCCGGTACGGGCGATGATCTCGTGGTCGCAATCGGCAAAACGGACCTTGCGCCGACGCGCAAGCTCCTTGCCAACAGTGGTCTTGCCGGCTCCCATCATGCCGATCAGTATCAAGCAGCTCACGCGCGATTCGCCGGAAGTCCAGATGAAAAAAGGGCGGGCATCCTCTCGGGATGCCCGCCCCAGCATTGTAACAGCACAGGGAAGCGCTTAGCGGAGCGTCAGCGAGTCGGCGACGATGCGCGGGGTGATGAAGACCAGCATTTCCCTGCGCTCGGAGCTCTTGACATTCGACTTGAACAAGTAACCCAACACCGGGATATCGCCCAACAATGGTACCTGCTCGGTCGTGCTGGTATCGGTCTCCTCATAAATACCGCCGATCACCACGGTTCCACCATTTTCGATCAACACCTCGCTCTTGACCTTCTTGGTGTCGATTGCCGGACCTGCGTCCGTGTCCTCGCCGCGCGAGTCCTTGTTTACTTCGATCGACAGTTGCAGACGACCATCCGGCGTAATCTGCGGTTTCACCTTCAGCGACAACACGGCCTTCTTGAACGACGTGCTGGTCGCACCCGAACTGCTTGCCTCCTGATAGGGAATCTCCGTTCCCTGCTCGATCAGCGCCTCGACCTGATTCGCCGTCAACACGCGCGGACTGGATACCAGACGGATTTTTCCATCCGTTTCCTGCGCATTGAGCTCCAGATTGAGAAATCGCGTCAGACTATTGTTGAACAACGTCAAGTTGAGGTTACCGAAGCCATTCTGCACCGCTCCGGGTCCGCTGGTCGCGCTCTCACCCACACGACGAAGAATCGAATTGATCGGTGCGTTCGCCCCGGTATCAACCGTGCCATCCGGTTTGAACGAAGCAAACTCCGACGAGCCAAAACCGAGCTTGGCACCGTTGCCGAGGCTGCGGTTAGTACGATCGCCGTAACCCAGACGAACTCCAAGATCACGTGCAAAAGTCTTGTTCGCCTCGACGATTCGCGCTTCGATCAGCACCTGTTGAGGCGCGACGTCAATTTCCTGAACAACGCGTCGCAGGGCCTGCAAACGTGAGCCAACATCGGTCACGAACAATTTATTGCTGCGCTGATCCACATTGATCGAACCCCGCTTGGACAGGAAGGGCTGATCCTTGCTGCTCAGGAAAGCCTGAATCTCCTTGGCCTTGTGGTAATTGATCTGAAAGCTCTCGGTTGACAAGGGCTCGAGGTCACCAATCTGTGCCTTGGCTTCAAGTTGCAGCTTCTCACGCGCAGCCAGTTCGTCGCCCGGTGCAATCCAGATCACGTTGCCGTTCTTGCGCATGTCCAGGCCCTTGGCCTGCAGGATGATGTCGAGCGCCTGGTCCCAGGGCACATCCTTCAGGCGCAAGGTCAGGCTACCCTGCACCGAGTCGGACGTGATGATGTTGAAGTCGGTAAAGTCCGCGATCACCTGCAGCACCGAGCGCACGTCGATGTTCTGGAAGTTCAGCGACAGCTTCTCGCCGCCAAACTTCTCTTTGGCCCCCTGCACGAGTTTGTTCGGGTCCTCAACCACCCGCTTCACTTCGAGCACGAATCGATCGTCGCTCTGGTAGGCATTGTGCTCCCACAAGCCGTTCGGAGTGACTGTCAGGCGAACGTTGTCACCCGACTGCTGAGCCGTCATCGCCGTGACCGGCGTGCCGAAATCGGTCACGTCGGCACGCCTGCGCAGATGCTCAGGCAGGGACGCCCTGAGAAAATCAACGATCAGGTTCCCGCCCTGCTGACGGATGTCGATTCCGGTGTCTGAACTTGACAGATCGACGACGATCCGCCCTTCACCCTCGGTGCCGCGGCGGAAGTTTATGTCACGCACCGCCATGCCCGTTGCCGCCGTGACCCGGGATTCGGCGAAATTGCCCTGGGCCTGGGTGACAACCGAACTCTGCGCAGCCTGCGCATGAGTCGGCCGAATCTCGATGACGACACTCCGACCGTCGATGCGCGTCTCATACGCACTCATCTTGACCAGGTTAAGCACAAGCCGCGTCCGGTCGCCCGCCTGCACGATATTCGCGCTGCGCAGGTCACCCTGCTCGATGTTCTGCACGTTACGTCCGAGCGCATTACCGGTGTCTGCGAAGTCAAATGCGATACGCGCGGGGTTTGCCACACTGAAGCTGGGCGGCGGGCTCGCAAGCGGCTCCTTCATCGTCAGGCGCAAGTAGATCGCACCACCCTGCTCGGCAACCTCCAGCCCTTCGATCTGGTTGGAAAGGTTCTGCACTTGCGCAGCATCCTGCGCAAGTGCAGCGGGCGCAGGCGCGAGGCCGGCCAATGCGGCTGCCAGCAGCAGCGTTTCGATGCGATATTTCATTTCCCGCTCTCCTGCAGCGTCAGTGTACTGACCCGCTCGACCCAGTCGCCCTGCACGTCTTCGACAATCTCCTTCAGCATCAGCTCGCCATCACCGATCGCGGTGACCACGCCGAAGTTCTGTCCCATGTAGTTTCCAAGCTTGACCTGATGCAGACTCTTGTCTGCAAGCACGAGTGCGTGGGTGTTGCTGCCCTGCGACAGCACGCCGACCATGCGCAGGGACTCGAGCGGATAGGCCTCGAGCGGCTCCTTGCGACGATCGAGGTTGGGCCGCAGGGCGGTGTTGGCGCGCTTTTCGACCTCCATCCGCCCTTTGTTGAACGGATCGTCAACCCGGCTGCCCGCATATGCGACGACGGGAAACGGCTTGATCTCAGGCAGCGCCCTGACAGCGCCGCGCATGCCCTTGGTCTGCTGATCCATCCAGGCCTGGATGTCCCCCTGCTCACCACCGCTGCAGCCCGCCAGAAACGCGGCGCACGCGAGGATTAACGCTCGATTCATCGTCTTTTCCCCTTGGCCTCAGCCTTTGCGGCCTGGCGCTGCTTGGCGAGCTCGTCCTCATCCAGATAACGATAGGTGATCGCCTTCGCCTCGAGCTTGAGGCGCCCGTCCTTGTCGGCACCCAGCGCGACGTTGTTCAGCGTGACGATACGCGGCATGCGGGCGACGTCGCTGGCGAACTCGCCGAGCTCGTGATAACCCCCAGTGACGCGAATGTCGATCGGCATCTCGGCGTAGAACTCCTTAACCAGATTCGCGCCCGGCTTGAACAACTCGAACTGCAAGCCTCGCCCAAGTCCCGCCTGGTTGATGTCGGACAGCAGCGAATCCATCTCGGCGCGATTGGGCAACTGCTTGAGCAGTGCGCCGAACTGCTGGTCGATCTCGGCCAATTGACGGCGATGCTCGTCGAGATTGACCGCCTGCCGCTTCTTGGACGCCCAGGCGTCGCGCAACTGGACTTCCTCCTGCTCACGCTGGCTAAGCGTGTCGGCCTGCTCCTGCCAGTCGAACCACCAGAAGCCGGCGATCGCGGCCGCAAGCAGCCCCACCATCACCGCGACGCGGGGCGCAAGCGGCCACACACCGGGGTCGCGAGTATCGAGCCCGCTGAAATCCTGCGCCAGACGCTTGAAGTCGATCGCGCGCGAAGTGCTGGACGTGTCGGAAGTCCTCATTTGCGCGCTCCCTTGGCATTGGCCGCAGGCTGTTCGACCTTTGGCCGCTCTATCCCGATGCCGAGCGTAAACTCGCTGACCCGACGATCATCGACGGTCGCTGCCTTTGCCTCGATCAACGTCGGCCTCTCGAGAAAGGGGGACTCCTCGAGGTTGCGCATCAGGTGTGACACGCGCGCATTGGATTGCGCATAGCCCACCAGCGTGACCCGCCCCCCGGCCTGCTTGACGGACTTCAGATACACCCCTTCGGGCATGCTGGCGGCCAGTTCGTTGAACAGATGGACGGACTCGGCCCGCGTGCTCTGCAAGTCCTCGATGATCTGCTTGCGCGCGAGCAGTGCATCGATCTGCTCGCCCAGCCGACGGATCTCGGCGATCTGCTGGTCGAGCTTGCCGATCTCGGTCTTCAGAAAGGCGTTGCGCGACTCCTGTTGCTCGATGTAGCCGGCATAGATCGAATGCACCAGAAAACCGATCAATGCGCCCAGCACAAGCATCGCGGTCGACAGCAGATAGAACTGTGTGCGCCGTTGCTTGCGCTTCTCGGCGCGATGCGGCAGAAGGTTGATACGGGTCATGCGTCGAATCTCCGCAGAGCAAGCCCGCACGCAACCATCAACGACGGCGCATCGAGCAGCAAGCTCTTGGGCCGCACCTTGGACGACAGGGTCATGCCGGCGAAGGGGTTGCCGATGATGGTATCAACCTGGGTGCGTGCGGCGACGATCTCGGCCAGGCCGGGCATCACGGCGCAGCCTCCGGCCAGCACGAGATGGTCGACCTGATTGTATTGGGTGGAGGTGAAGAAAAACTGCAGCGCGCGTGAGACCTCGAGCGCAAGACTGTCGAGGAAGGGGCGCATCAGCTCCCGGCTGTAAGTATCAGGCAGTGAACCAGCGCGCTTGGCGGCTTCGGCCTCGTCGACACTCATGCCGAAATGGCGCGCGATGTCTTGAGTGAGCTGATTGCCGCCGAAAGCCTGTTCCCGCACATAGACCTGCTGGCGGTTGCGGAACATGCTGACATTCATGACGTTTGCGCCAACTTCGATCAGGCCGATGACCTTGTCCTGCCCCCCATTGGGCAGTTGCCGACCAACGAGTTCAAGTGCCGATTCGATCGCCAGTGATTCGACGTCGATGACCATTGCACGCAAGCCCGCAGCCTGCGCCACCGCAACCCGGTCCTCGACCTTGTCCTTGCGCGACGCGGCGATCAACACCTCGAGTTCGCCCGGACTGCCCGGCGCCGGGCCAATGACCTGAAAATCGAGGTTGACCTCATCAATCGCGAACGGAATGTACTGATTGGCTTCGGACTCGACCGAAAACTCCATCTCCTGCTCGCGCAGCCCGGCCGGCAGGATGATCTTCTTGGTAATTACGGACGAGGCGGGCAGGGCCATGGCGACATTCCTGACGCCCGGCCCGAAGCGCCTCATGGCACGTAACACGGCCTCGCTGACCGCTTCGAGGTTGGCGATGTTGCCGTCGGTGACGGCGTCACGCGGCAGCGGCTCGATGGCATAACGCTCGACTTTGTAAGCTTCCTTGTCCCCCGCGGAAAGCTCAACGAGCTTGACCGATGAAGATGAGATATCGAGTCCTGCGAGCGGACGTGCAGCAGATCCGAAAAGGGGGAGTTCAATCACAAAGAAAGTCCTTACATTTCTTTATGTTACGAGCAAAACTTAATTTTTGCTCTCAGATCGTATCAATAAGGACAGATGAGTGTAAAGGGCAGTGTTTCACGGACAACGCCTTGAAACAGCGTGCCTCGAGGCCTTCTCGTATAATGCTCGCCCTATTGACGTTTCCTGGACTGCTGATGCGCTGGGTCCTCTATCCGGTCGCAGCGCTGCTTGCGCTGACCATTCTCGGCCTCGCCACGCTGGCAGCGGTGTCGCTGTTTGCCTGGCCCAATCTTCCTTCGCTGGAGTCACTGACCGACTATCGGCCTCGGGTTCCGCTTCGAGTATATACGTCGGATGGTCACCTTCTTGGCGAGTTTGGTGAGGAACGGCGTGACGTGGTTCGCATTGCGGAGGTTCCTTCGGCACTCAAGCACGCAATCCTCGCGGCCGAAGATGAGCGCTTCTATGAACATGCCGGCGTCGATCCGATCGGCATCGCTCGCGCCGCGCTCGCCAACCTGACGTCGGGTGGGCGCGGCCAGGGCGCATCGACGATCACCATGCAGGTCGCGCGCAATTTCTTCCTGACCCGCGAAAAGACCTACAACCGCAAGCTCTATGAAATTCTCCTTGCACTCAAGATCGAGAACGAGCTGAGCAAGGATCAGATCCTCGAGCTTTACATCAACCAGATCTACCTCGGTCAGCGCGCCTACGGCTTTGCCGTGGCTGCGCGCGCCTACTACGGCAAGACGCTGGACGCCCTGAGTCTGGCCGAGGCGGCGATGCTGGCAGGCCTGCCAAAGGCCCCCTCCGCCTTCAACCCCATCGTCAATCCTTCGCGTGCCGCCGTGCGCCAGCAGTACGTGCTGCGGCGCATGCTCGAAGCCGGCTTCATCAATCAAGCCGATTTCCAGGCCGCAATCGCTGTTGCCACCCCCACCCGCAGCAAGCGCGACACCGCCGCTGCGCGCAAGCAACATGAAGACAGCATTCACGGCGACTATGTTGCTGAAATGGCACGCCAGATTGCCGTCGAACAGTTCGGCGACCAAGCTTACGAACTGGGTATCCGCATCTTCACCACGGTAACGCGCAAGGATCAGCTGGCCGCCTACGCGGCACTGCGCAAGGGAGTCTTGGACTATGACCGCCGCCATGGTTACCGCGGTCCCGAGGCCTTTGCCAACCTGCCTGCGGATGCGGCCGCGGAAGAACAGCTCGACGAATTGCTGGCCGACCGCAGCGACGACGACGATCTTCTCGCCGCAGTGGTACTGCAGGCTTCGACCAAGCAGGTCACGGTTTATCGCCGCGGCGAAGAGATCACCCTCAGCGGCAACGGTCTGCGCTTTGCCGCGCCAATGCTGGCCGACAAAGCCCCGCAAAGCCGCCGAATCCGTCGCGGGGCGATCGTGCGCATCCGCGACACCGGCAGCAACGGCTGGGAGATTGTGCAGGTGCCCGAAGTGCAGTCCGCACTGGTCTCGATCGACCCCCGGGACGGCGCCGTACGCGCGCTCGTTGGCGGCTTCGACTTCAACCGCAACAAGTTTAATCACGTCACCCAGGGCCAACGCCAGCCAGGCTCGAGCTTCAAGCCCTTCATCTACTCGGCGGCGCTCGAGCGCGGCTACGGCCCCGGACATGTCGTCGCCGACGAGCCCCTGTATTTTCCTGCAGGCGTCACCGGCAGCCAGGCCTGGGAACCAAAAAACTACGACGGCAAGTACAGTGGCCCGATGACGCTGCGCGATGCACTCGCGCGATCGAAGAACATGGTGTCGATCCGCGTACTGGAGGACATCACCCCCGGTTTCGCCCAGGACTACATCGGGCGCTTCGGCTTCGACTCGGCCAAGAACCCCCCTTACCTGACGATGGCGCTGGGCGCGGGCAGTGTGACACCGTGGGAGCTGGCCGGTGGTTATGCCGTGTTTGCAAACGGCGGCTTCCGCATCGACCCGTATGTAATCAAGGAAATCTACGATGGCAACGGCAAGCTGATTGCGCGCACCGATCCGCCGGTGGCCGGCGAAAGCGCGCCGCGCGTGCTGGACCCGCGCAATGCCTGGCTGATGGACTCAATGTTGCAGGACGTGGTCACGCGCGGCACCGCCACCCGGGCGCGCAGTCTCAAGCGCAACGACCTCGCAGGCAAGACCGGGACCACGAACGACTATCTCGATGCATGGTTTTGCGGTTACAACCCCGATCTGGTGGCGGTGTCATGGATCGGCTTCAGCCAGCCGCGCAACCTGGGTCGCGGCGAAACCGGCGGCGCCGCCGCACTGCCGATCTGGGTCACTTACATGCGCGCAGCGCTCGAAGGTGTCCCCGAGGTCCAGCACCCCCTTCCGAACGGCCTGATCCAGGTTCAGGCAGGCGACGGTAGTGGCATGGATTATCAGTACGCCGAATACGAGCCGCCTCAGCCGCCGCTCGCACCCGACTGGTTGCGCAACATGTTCGCCGCCGACGACGGGCCCGCGCTGGAGGCGCCCGAGGAAGCCACCCCGTCGGTGGCACCGCGCCCCATCCCGGCAGTCCAGGCCCCTGCCCCGGTGGTCGAGCGCAGGCCGGTACCCATCCGGCGCTGACGCCCCCCAGGGGGCGTCATGCTGAGGCGGAGCGCACCAGGCTCAGCGCTTCGCCTGCCTGTTCACTGGTCAGCGCCGACAGCATTGACCACAGGTCAGCACCATCACGGGTATTGAGCCAGGCGCCATCAACCGGACGAAAATGGAAACCGCCTGACTTGGCCGCCACCCAGATTTCGCGTGCGGCCGTGTGGCGGTTGATGATCATCTTGGTTCCGTTGTCGAATTCGATCTCGAGCACCCCGCCCGGCTTGGGTTCGATGTCGATGTCGGCACCACACTCCTCAAGGGCGTTTTCGATGCGCGCCAGTTCGGCTTCGGCCAGCGCGTTGAATGCGGACTCTTCCATGCGAATTCCTTCTGATAGCATTCCGGTTTTTAGTGAATGATGGCAATGCGAGTCAAACTTACCGCAATCACGCTTGCCTGCACGCTGCTGTCGGCCTGCGGCATCAAGGGCCCGCTCTACCTGCCCGCCCCCCAAACGGGCGCCTCCGGCCAGCAGCCGTCGGGCGCCGATCATAGCAAACCCGTCCTGCCACCGGACCTGATCCCGAACTCCATGATCCAATGACCGTATCGATGAAGAGCCCCGCCCCCCTGCCGACACCGACACTGCATGCCGACAAGGGTGTGCTGACCCTGGAACAGTTGCCACTGACCCGGATCGCTGAAGCGTTCGGAACGCCGAGCTACGTCTACTCGAAAGCCGCTCTCACTACCGCTTTTGAGGCCTGGCAGCAGGCATTGAGTGGCCGTCGCGCCTTGGTCTGCTATGCCGTCAAGGCCAATTCCAACCTCGGCATCCTGTCCGTGTTCGCGCGTCTCGGGGCGGGCTTCGACATCGTTTCCGGTGGCGAACTGGCGCGCGTGCTGGCCGCCGGTGGCCGTGCCGACAAGGTGGTGTTCTCGGGTGTGGGCAAGACCCGCGACGAAATGCGCCAGGCCCTGCAGGCCGGCATTCGCTGTTTCAACGTCGAATCCGCCGCTGAGCTAGAGCGTCTCGACGCCATCGCCGCCGAACTTGGCGTGCTGGCGCCGGTCGCACTGCGCGTCAATCCCAACGTCGACCCAAAAACCCACCCCTATATTTCCACCGGCCTCAAGGGCAACAAGTTCGGCGTCGCCTTCGCCGATGCTCTGGCGCTCTATCGCCGTGCCGCGGCGTTGCCGAACCTGCGCATCTGCGGCATCGCCTGCCACATCGGCTCGCAACTGCTTGATCCGGCACCCATGGCCGAAGCGGCGCAAAAGGTGGCTGAGCTCGTCGACCACCTCGCCAACGACGGCATCCGCCTGGACCACATCGATCTTGGCGGCGGCCTCGGCATCCGATATCGCGACGAAACGCCGCCTGCGGTTGCGGACTATCTCGCACCGCTGCTGAAGGTGTTCGAGGGACGCAATGAGGAGCTGTGTTTCGAGCCTGGTCGTTCACTGGTCGGCAACGCCGGCCTGCTGCTGACCCGCATCGAGTACCTGAAGCCGGGCGAGACGAAGAACTTCGCGATTGTCGATGCCGCCATGAACGACCTCGCCCGCCCCGCACTCTACGATGCCTGGCATGAAGTCGTGGAAGTCACCGAGCGCGATACGCCTGCGCAGGTCTACGACGTCGTCGGACCGATTTGCGAGAGCGGTGATTTCCTCGCCCGCGAACGCACGCTGGCAGTAGCAGAGGGCGATCTGGTCGCCATCCTGTCGGCAGGCGCCTACGGCATGACGATGAGTTCGAACTACAACACCCGCCCGCGGGCTGCAGAAATCATCGTCGATGGTGAGCGCGCCCACCTGGTGCGTGCGCGCGAGACAGTGCCCGCCCTTTTCGCCGACGAGCGGCCACTGAGCTGAACCCGGATGGCGGGCGCCCGTTCAGGCGTCCGCCACTTCCAGGCGCTCTGCTTCCTGGTACAGCGCACGCCCAAAAGCCTTCCACACCCGGCCGCCACTGGTGTGCACGTCAATCTGGGCACTCTGGCGCATGGTGACAAGCATCAACTCGGACAAGGCAAACAGCTCTCCGGTGAGCTTGTCCTGCCGCACCGGGCTGCGCAGCAGACCGACCACGCAACCCGGCTTGCAGCTCAAGGCCTGCCGAGCCAGATCCCTCAACCGCGCCTGGTCATCCCAGTCCAGCCCCAGCGCCAGCCCGCGCTTGAAGATCTCGTGTTCGATCTCATCGGCCGTGCGCGCATAATGCCCAAACCCACTCATTTTCAGTACCTTTCAGTGTTGCCGAACACGCTATCTCCGGCGTCCAGACGCACAAACTCCAGCGTGCAAGCTCACTCTTCAATGGCTCCATTGTGTCGCTCCGGAGGTGAAGAACCGTCCGCCGCCCGTCAGCAACGGTGCTGCAGTGCACTATACCGGCGTATGCGGCGCGGAGTGTGTGCACTCATGAGCACTCTTGCCCTGTTCGCAGCGCCGCTGTGCGCTGCGGAAGGCCTGCCACCTCCGGTAAAGCTGGCACTCGAGCGCGCCGGAATCACGGATGGCGCGGTCTCCTTATGGGTACAGGCGGTCGATGACAAGGCCCCCAGCCTGAGCCTGAACGCCGACCAGCCGATGAATCCGGCATCGGTCATGAAGCTCGTCACGGCCTTCGCCGCATTCGAGCGATTGGGCCCCGCCCACACCTGGAGCACGCAGCTTGCGAGCAGCGCCACGGTAAGCCATGACGTGCTGTCGGGCGACCTGTACATCGTCGGCAGCGGCGATCCCGTGCTGGATCAGGATCGCGTCAGCAAGCTGCTGCGGCGCTTGCGCGGGCTGGGCATCGAGCGCATTGCTGGCGACATTGTGCTCGACGCGTCCGTACTGCGACTGCCCGTGCACGACCCCGACGCCTTCGACGGCCGTGGTCTGCGCCCCTACAACAGCGGCCCGTATGGCCTGCTGATGCACTACAACACCTTGCAACTCGCGCTATTCCCCGGCCGCCAGGCCAGCGAAGGCGTGACCGTCATCGCTGAACCGCCGCTCGCCGGCGTGGTCATCGACAACCGCCTGAGCACCTCGAGCACAGGCTGCGACGTCTGGTATCGCGACCTCGAGGCAAAGCTTGAGCCGGGCCACCGGCTCGTGCTGAGCGGCAGCCTGCCGGCAGCCTGCGGCCCTCGCACCTGGAGCGCCGCGCCGCTGCCACCGGAAGGCTACGGCACGGCACTCGTCGCCACGCTATGGTCTGAAGCCGGCGGTCGTGTTGATGGCACGGTGCGCAGCGGCATCACCCCACTTGGCACGCAGACGCTGCTTACTCACGAGTCGCCGCCGCTTGCGGACATCATTCGTGACATGAACAAATGGTCGAGCAATGTCATCGCGCGCCAGTTGCTCGCCAGCCTGGGCGCCGCCACCCCCAGTGTGTCTCCCGAAGCATCGGACATGGTGGCGGGTGGTGCCCGCGTCGTCGCGGAAGGACTCGCCGCCGTCGGACTCGATGCCCGCGGTCTGGTGATCGAGAACGGCTCCGGGCTGTCGCGCATCGAGCGCATCAGTGCCGCTACGCTGGGCCGGATGCTGCTGCTCGCCTGGCAACGGCCGTGGATGCCGGAATACATCTCGGCGCTTCCCGTCGCCGGTGTCGACGGCACGGCGCGCCGACGCCTGCGCGACAGCCCCGCCAGCGGCTACGCGCACATCAAGACCGGCACGCTGAATGGTGTGCGTGCGATCGCCGGTTATGTGCTCGACCGCCATGGCCGGCGCTACGTTGTGGTCATGATGGTGAACCACCCGGAGGCTGCAGCAAGCGCCGCGGCCCAGGATGCTCTGCTCGAATGGGTCTGGGCCGGCGGAGTGTGACTGAACCGCCGCAGGCTCAGTCCAGCGGCATGCTGCGCCGGCCGATCAACGCCAGCCAGCCACGCACCACGCGGTACAACACCCACAAACCAGCAAGACCCATCACCAGCAGCGCAAAGGGAATGCCGATCACGGTCAGGAGCATGACGACCGCGACCACAATCCACAGCACCGCGAACCAGAATGTGCGGATCTGCCAGCGAAAATGGCTCTCGAGCCAGGTGCCGCGCACCGCCGTCTGGTTCCAGTAGTTGAGCACGATCGCCGCGATCGACGGCAGGCTGGCGACGAAACTGCCGATGATGGTGGCCGAGCCGACCAACCCAGTGAACACTGCAAACGCATGCAGCGCATAGATCAGGTGCGTGACCGTGACCATGTTTTCACTGGGCTGGCCGAACGGCAAGGGTGCGGGGACCGGATTGTTCATCGTTTCTCCTTCGGTTTGGCTGCGCGCCAACGGAAATCAGCACAGGGCAAAGAGCATGGTCCAATGAGCACACGGCGGCAACTTCATGTGCAGCACTGGATGATCGCGAAGTCATGATGAGGGCTTGGACCCGCAGCCTGCCAGGATGTTGCACCGCCACACATTTTCGCCAGCGGAAGCAGAGCCGAATCAAAGGCCCAGCGCCCCCCACATTTCATCAACCCTGCGCTTGACCTCCTCATCCATGGCGATCGGCGTACCCCATTCGCGACTTGTTTCACCCGGCCACTTGTTGGTCGCATCCAGCCCCATCTTGCTGCCGAGGCCCGCGACCGGGCTGGCGAAGTCGAGGTAGTCGATCGGCGTATTGTCAACCAGCGTGGTGTCGCGGGTCGCGTCCATGCGCGTGGTGAGTGCCCAGATCACTTCCTTCCAGTCGCGAATATTCACGTCCTCATCGACCACGATGATGAACTTGGTATACATGAATTGGCGCAGAAAGCTCCAGATGCCGAACATCACGCGCTTGGCATGGCCGGGGTACTGCTTGTTGATGCTGACCACCGCCAGACGGTAGGAGCAACCTTCGGGCGGCAGATAGAAATCGACGATCTCGGTAAACTGCTTTTGCAGCAGCGGCACGAAAACCTCGTTTAGCGCCACGCCCAGCATCGCCGGTTCATCGGGCGGCTTGCCGGTGTAGGTGGAGTGGTAGATCGGATCGCGCCGCATGGTGATGCGCTCGATGGTGAACACGGGAAAATCCGACACCTCGTTGTAGTAGCCGGTGTGATCGCCATACGGGCCTTCAGGCGCCATGTCGTCGGGGTAGATCGCGCCCTCGAGGACGATTTCGGCTGAAGCCGGCACCTGCAGGTCGTTACCGATGCATTTTACAAGCTCGGTCTTGGCGCCGCGCAGCAGGCCGGCGAACTGGTATTCGGAAATGGAATCCGGCACCGGCGTCACCGCACCGAGGATGGTTGCCGGGTCGCAGCCCAGCACCACCGCAACCGGAAAGGGCTCGCCCGGATGCGCACGCTGATGTTCAAGGAAATCCAGCGCGCCGCCGCGATGCGCCAGCCAGCGCATGATGACCCGATTACGACCGATGACCTGCTGCCGATAGATGCCCAGATTCTGACGCTTCTTGTGCGGGCCGCGCGTCACCACCAGGCCCCAGGTGATCAGCGGCGCTGCGTCACCCGGCCAGCAATGCTGGATCGGCAGCTTCGCCAGGTCGACCCCGTTTTCGCCCTCGCCCTCCCACACCACCTGCTGGCAGGGCGCGGAGCGCACTTCCTTTGGCGCCATATTGAGCACCTGCTTGAGCACCGGCAGCTTCTCCCAGGCGTCCTTCAGACCCTTGGGCGGCTCGGGTTCCTTGAGGTAGGCGAGCAGCTTGCCCACCTCCCGCAGCGGCGCGCTCCAGTTGCCGTCCGCCACGTCCTCGCCCATGCCCATCGCCACCCGCTGGGGCGTGCCGAACAGGTTGGCCAGCACCGGAATCGCCTGCGGCACGCCGCGCGTCACCGGCTGCTCGAACAACAGCGCAGGGCCACCGGCGCGCAGCACGCGGTCGGCGATTTCGGTCATCTCGAGATGGGTGTCGACAGCCACCGTGATGCGCTTGAGTTCGCCGCGAACTTCAAGCTGGGCGATGAAGTCGCGCAGATCCTGGTATTTCATGAAGCCGTCTCGCAGTGGTCACAGTTGCGCGGGCAAGCGCGGGTAGGCCGCGGGTGGAACTTTAGGGCGCTCGCCGAAAGGGAAGTTGCAGCGCGGTTCAGCGCTGAGCGTTGATCGCGTCGCGGGTATCTAGCGCAACCTGGCGGGCGGCCGCGGCGAAGTGCTCGTCCTTGCCGGCATACAGGATGGCCCGCGACGAGTTGATCATCAGGCCGGCACCGTTGGCGCTGCGTCCGGCAGCCAGGGTGGCGGCGATGTCACCGCCCTGCGCGCCGATGCCCGGCACCAGCAGCGGCATGTCGCCGGTCAGCTCGCGCACACGCGCGATTTCGGCCGGGAAGGTGGCGCCGACGACCAGGCCACAGTTGCCACTGCCATTCCACTCCTGCGCCACCAGACGGGCCACATGCTCGTAAAGTTTGAGCCCCCCCACATCGAGGAACTGCAGGTCCGAGCCACCCGGGTTGGATGTACGACACAGCAGGATCACGCCCTTGTTCGGGTAGGCGAGGTAGGGATCGACCGAGTCGCGGCCCATGTAGGGATTGACCGTGATGGCGTCGGCCTTGAAGCGCTCGAAGGCCTCCACCGCATACTGTTCGGCGGTGCTGCCGATGTCGCCGCGCTTGGCGTCGAGCACCACCGGCGTCTCGGGGTGCCTGGCATGAATGTGCTCGATCAGTGCTTCCAGCTGGTCTTCGGCGCGACGCGCGGCAAAGTAGGCAATCTGCGGCTTGAAGCAGCACACCAGGTCCGCGGTGGCATCGACGATCTGCGTGCAGAACTCGAGAATGGCGTCCGGACGCCCCTGCAGGTGAGCGGGAAACCTGGCCGGATCAGGGTCGAGCCCGACGCACAGCAGGCTGTTGCGCTGCTGCCAGGCAGCCTTGAGGGCGGTCATGAAGTGCATGCGGAGTCCAGAAAAAACGAAAGCAGGTAGCGGACGGTGCGCTCAGACGCGGCGCAGCAGATCGTCGATGAAGAGGCCCGCGAACACCGCCGCGCCCAGCCAGTTGTTGTGGCGGAAGGCCTTGAAGCAACCGGCGCGGTCGCGCTCGCGGATCAGGGTGTAGTGATAGGCAGCAATCGCAGCCGCCACCAGCAGGCCGACAAACCAGGCCACGCCACGCTCGGCCACGACACCGATCAGCCCCAGCAAGCCGAGCGTGATGGCATAGCACAGCATCACCGCCAGAACGTCGAAACGACCAAAGGTGAGCGCCGAACTCTTGATGCCGATCTTGATATCGTCGGGCCGGTCGACCATCGCGTACTCGGTATCGTAGGCGATCGCCCAGAAAACATTGGCAAGCAGCATCACCCAGGCGATGGCGGGTACTTCGCCGAGGATCGCGGCAAAACTCATCGGAATACCGAAACCGAAGGCAATCCCCAGATAAGCCTGCGGAATTGCAAGGAAGCGCTTGGTGAAGGGATAGCTGGCCGCCAGCAGCAGCGCTGGCAGGGACAGCCAGATGACCAGCGAATTGAGCGGAAGGAGAAGCATGAAAGCAAGCACGGACAGGCCGGCTGCCAGCAACAGCGCCTCACTGGCGCTGACGGCACCGGTTGCCAGCGGGCGGTTGCGGGTGCGCTCGACATGACCGTCGAAATCACGGTCGGCATAGTCGTTGATGACGCAGCCTGCCGAACGCATCAGGAAGGTGCCGAGCACGAAGATCAGCAGCAATGGCAGTGGTGGCCAGCCGTCGGCGGCAAACCACATCGCCCACAGCGTCGGCCACAGCAACAGCAGGGTGCCGATCGGCTTGTCGATCCGCATCAGGCGGGCGTAGTGGGGCAGCTTGTCGCTGAAACTCATGGTGTGGGTCATCGGGGCAGATCGGATATCGCAGGCAGGAAAAATTCGCTCACCATCAGCGCACGGCCATGCCGGTAGAACAAGGAGCGTCGCCCCCACAGCTCGCGCGCCAGGCTCACGGGCGGCGTCTGTGCGGACAACAAGGCACGAGCCCGATGATAACGCGCATCGCGCGCGTCGAGCCGGGAACAGGCCAGTGGCGCGCGCGCGATCGCCGGATCGGAGAACAGGGCCGCACCCAACGGGCGCGCCCCGAACCCCTGGAACAGGTTCCAGGCGCCGCGCACGTTATGGCATGGCAGCAGCGAGCGGGCAAACACGACCGGCCGACCATCGGCGAACAGCAGCACCTCCCGCACCCAGACGCGCTCCCCTACGCGAAGGCCGAGTAGAACGGCTTCGTCCCGCAGCGCCCGCCCTAGCCGCTGGCCGAGCAGTTGAACGCCAAACTCACCGCAGCGTGCCTTGACCCGCGCCGTGAGGGACGAAGGATCGGTGAGCCAGGGCATCAGGGCGGGTGGCACCGTGGCGCGTGGCGGACGTGACAACCAGGTTTCGCGGTGGGGACGAGTACGCATGAGGGCTCTTGCAGAACGAGTCCGTATTTTAGCAACTGGGCGGCGGAAGTCGCCGCACCCGGACCCTCCTCACACCAAGCCGAGGGATTTGCGTGGCAACACCACCACGATCCTGACTCGAAGAAGACCTCAGAACTCAGGAAAATCAAGCACGCAAGAGCGCTTCGCGCCCGCCAAGCCAGCGCCTCATCAGTTGTTCGGTCGCCTCGGGCAGGTCGCGCAGCATGCGTTCGGCCAGCGCCCGCGCCGGTTCGATCAGATCGGTATCGAGCTCGAGGCTGGCGTAGCGCAACAGCGGCAAACCGCTCTGGCGCGCACCCACGAACTCACCGGGCCCGCGAATACGCAGGTCGGCACGGGCAATTTCGAAGCCATCGATGTTCTCGTAAATGACCTTCAGACGCTCGCGGCCGGTTTGCGACAGGGGCTGAGCGTAAATCAGGATGCACGCGGACTCCGCACTGCCGCGACCGACACGGCCCCGGAGCTGGTGCAGCTGGGACAGGCCGAAGCGCTCAGCGTGCTCGATGACCATCAGGCTGGCGTTGGGCACATCGACGCCCACTTCGATGGCGGTGGTGGCAACCAGCACGTCCAGCTCGCCAGCAGAAAAGGCGGTCATGGTCGCGGACTTTTCGTCGGCTTTCAGACGGCCGTGCACCAGCCCTACCTTGAGCTCGGGCAGGGCCGCGAGCAGGGTGTCGAACGTCTCGACCGCGGTCTGCAACTGCAGCGCTTCCGATTCCTCGATCAGGGGGCACACCCAATAGGCCTGGCGCCCGCCGAGACAGGCCTGGCGCACCCGTTCGATGACCTCGTCGCGACGCGCGTCGGACACCAGCCGGGTACGAATCGGCGTGCGCCCTGGCGGCAACTCGTCCAGCACCGAAACGTCGAGGTCGGCGTAATGCGTCATTGCCAGCGTGCGCGGGATGGGCGTCGCCGACATCATCAGCATGTGCGGGCGGCGGCCGCCCTCACCCCCATCGCCCTTCTCGCGCAAGGCCAGACGCTGGCGCACGCCGAAGCGGTGTTGCTCGTCCACCACAGCAAGCGCGAGTCGCGGCAGCGTGACCGGGTCTTCGATCAGGGCGTGGGTGCCCACGGCGAGCAATCGCTCGCCCGTGCGCAGACGTTCGATTTCGGCTTCACGCTCGCGCTTGCGCCGGCTACCGGACAGCCAGGCCACTTCCAGCCCGAGCGGCGCGAACCAGTCGGACAGCTTGCGCCAGTGCTGTTCGGCAAGGATCTCGGTAGGCGCCATCATCACTGCCTGCCAGCCGTTCTCGACTGCCTGCAACATGGCCAGCGCCGCAACGAGGGTCTTTCCGCTGCCGACGTCGCCCTGCAGCAGACGTTGCATCGGGTGCGGCGCGCCAAGGTCGGTGGCGATCTCGGCCGCCGCCCGTGACTGCGCGGCGGTGGGCCGGAACGGCAGGCCATCGAGCAGTGCAGCGGTGAGGCGGCCTCGTGCCGGCAAGGGCACGGCCTGGCGCGCTCGACGGGCGTTGTAGGCGCGGCGCAGCGAGATCTGCTGCACCAGCAGCTCCTCGAACTTGATGCGGCGCCAGGCCGGATGATCGCGCGACTCGAGCGCTGCCGGATCGGCGTCGGGCGCGGGGTGGTGCAGCGCACGCAAGGCTTCGGCAAAGCCCGGCAGGCCAAGCTCGCGCAGGACGTCCGGCGGTAGCGGGTCGTCGATGCGTGCGCTCGCCAGCGCACGGTCGATCAGTTTGCGCAGCGTGACCTGGCCAAGCCCGGCGGTGGTCGGATAGACCGGGGTCAGCGCCGCGGGCAGCGCTTCGCCTTCTTCTACCGGTCTGATCCGGGGGTGGATCATCTCGTCGCCGAAAAAACCGCCGCGCACCTCGCCGAACAGACGCACCCGGCGCCCGAGCGCGACCTGCTTTTGCTGCGACGGATAGAAATGCAGCCAGCGCGCGACCAGGGGGCCGGAAGCGTCGCTGATGCGCGCCACGAGTTGTCGTCGAGGGCGCAGGACGACCTCGCAGGATGTCACCTCGCCCTCGACCTGTACCGAAAAGCCCGGCCGGGCAACGGCGATCGGCGTCAACCGGGTTTCGTCCTCGTACCTCAGCGGCAGATGAAGCAGCAGATCATCGGGACCGCGGATATCGAGCTTCGCCAGCCGCCCCGCAAGCTGCGCACCCACGCCACTTCCCGGCCAGTGACGCGGATGGGAGCCCGTTGCCGGTTCAGCACCAACAGAATCGAGCATTACAGTCAGAGCAGCCGCAGTGACGGCGTTGGGGCGTGGCATGGGAAGAGGGGCGGGTTTGGCAGCGCCCTGCGCGCAAGAGCGCGTGGAGTTCGGCAATCAGCCGAGGACGATCATCAGATCAGCCTCGACCAAGGCATTGCGCGGCAGTTCGCGCACGCCGACCGTGGCACGTGCCGGATAGGGCTCGGAGAAATAACGCATCATCACTTCATTGACGACGCCGAAGTTCGACAGGTCGGTGACATAGATGTTGATCTTGACCACGTCGGCGAACGAGGCACCCGCGGCCTCCGCCACCGCCTTGAGGTTATCGAACACGCGCACGGCCTGCGCCTCGATCCCCTCGACCATCTGCATGCTGACCGGATCGAGACCGATCTGACCGGACAGAAAGACCTGATTGCCGACCTTGACGGCCTGTGAATAGGGGCCGATCGCGGCGGGTGCATTGGGGGAGGAGATGATGCTGCGGGCCATGGTGAAAACCTCGTGGTTGAAAGACCGTTATTGTAAGCCGCGTGTAGCCAGGTACGCGCGGCGCAAAAACAGGCTTGGCTGCAAATTCGGCGACAACGTCAGGGGGTCGCCGCGCCGCGGCTAGCCCCCTGCGCGGACGTCGGCCTCAGTCTTGCTGACGCAGTGTGATCTCGCAGCCCAGGCGACTGATCACTTTTTGCATCCCCACCCGCGCTCGCGTGTTGATCACCAGCGGGGCCATGAAGTTGGCACTCAGTCCAGCGCCCACCGGGCCAGCTTCCTCGGCTTTCTGCGAACGGATGATGATGACGACCGCCACATCGTCGACCTTGTCGGCGTTGTCGAGCTTCAACAAGGCGAGGTCTTCGTCGCTGAGGACGAATTCCAGGTTCACGCCAAGACGGCCAGGCGCAGTGATCGAAAACGCCACCTCGGGATCATCGGCTGACTGCAGCAGAAAGACCTCTGCCTCGCGTCCTTCCTCGTGCACAAGCGCGAAGCGATGGCATTGTTCGAAGCCAGGCAGGCCGGCAGGAAACTCGATAATGCGGTCATCGGCAACTTCGACCGCGCCAAATTCGGAGCTTTTGATTCTCACGGGCAACTCCTCGGGATGATTCAGTCGGATCTGACGACGGGCGTCAGCGTTTCTTTTTGCTAGGTGGGACCAGCATACCCGTCTCAAGCCCGGCAGCACGCAGCGCCGCCTGCGCTTTGCGCGCTGCCTCGCGATTCGCATAGGGACCGAGTACGACACGACTCTGAATGCCGGCGTGCAAACCGCGCGTGCCGAGATCCTGCTGCAGGGCAATCGCGTTCGCCGGATCGTCGAACACGCCAAGCTGGATCCGGTAGCCGTCTGCAGGCGCGGACCGTGCCCCCAGCAATGGCGACGGCGTTTTCACCGCATCTGCTTCATCCACTGGCGGCGCTGCCGATGCCGGCTCGGACTGCACCGCCACCTGCGCCAGCGGCATGGAAACCACCTCGGGCGGATTCGACACAACTGCAGGCACTACGGCAGGCGGCAGCACGCTGTGTTCCACCTCGACAGCTTGCGGCACGCTTGCCACAGGCGGCGCGAGCGGCACCGGAACATCCCCGCGAACGCCTTCGGCAGTAGGACCACGCCCCACCGCAGCCGCTGGCGGAGCGGCCGTGTCATCCTGCTCCAGCAGCAGGGCCACAACGAGAATGGCGAGGGCGGCAAGCAGCGCACCCCCCGCCCCGCGCAAGGCAGCGTTGCGTCGACGGCGCACCTCCGGCACAGCGGCTTCAGCGTTCATGACTGCCTCCTCCCGTTCGTGCGAGCGACAAGACCAGCCCGGCCTCCGCCACGCTGATGCCACAATGCGCGGCGATGTCTTCGGCACTGCGCCCCTGCTCGGCAAAGCGCATCGCATCGCTGTATTCCGGCGACGTCGCAGGCTGGTCCTGCACTCTATCGGCGACGCGCTTGCTCAGACCGCCGATTTCGGTCTGAAGCCCCTGAATCTCGGCACGCTGCAGCACGATCAAATCCTGCTGCCTCTGAAGCTCGCGCCGCAGATGATGGAGTTCCAGTTCAAGCTGGAAGGTGTCCGGAACAGGGGCTAGGCCAGCCGGCAATAGCGGCGACGGCCGGGGCGCGTAATCGAAACCGCTGTCGCCCTCTTCCCCCCGATCCTCCTCCTCGCTATCCGCATCGGCCAGCGGTGCAGGTGCAGACTCGGCACGGGATTCCGGCGTCGACGCAGCACCGAGACGCAAGGCACGCAGAAACTGCCAGCCGGCGATCAGCAACAGCAGCAGAACAAGGCTCCACAGCAGCAGCCGCAGACTCATGTGCAGCCACTCAACGCCTGCCCGGTCGACCGTCGACCGAACCTGCATGGCCCTACCCTGTCTCGCCCAAACTTGCGCGACATGCAGGATGGCATCATGGAAAGGAGAATCATCGGCAAACGCCGCCTGGAGAGGTTTCGAGCATTCACTCGATAATACTGTCAGCTCACACCGAGGACAAACCACGATGGATCTTTCACTGCTGTTGTTCGGGCTGAAGAAGCTGCTTGCCGCCTTCGTCCTGCCCCCCATGCTGCCGCTGCTGCCGATCATCTCCGGGCTGGCGCTGCTGCGCTCGGCTCCACGCCTGGGGCTCACGCTGGCCTGGGCCGGGGTGGCATTGAACCTGCTGCTGATCGTTCCGGCCAGCGTGGGCTGGGGCGTGGCGCAGGTCGAAGACCCTGCACCACTTGCATCGGAGACAATTGGGCAGGCGGACGCAATTGTCATTCTCGGCGCCGGCCGGCGGGAGTACGCGCCTGAGTTCGGCGGAGAGACTGTCAATCGACTGGCGCTGGAACGGCTGCGCTACGGTGCCCGGCTGGCGCGCATGAGCGGACTGCCCGTCCTGGTGAGTGGCGGCGGAGGCGTGGATGAGGTGCCGGAGGCGGTCTTGATGAAGGCGGCGCTGGAAGAGGATTTCGGCGTGGCGGTGCGCTGGACCGAAGGGCGCTCGCTCGACACACGCGGAAACGCCCTTTATTCCAGCGCCATCCTGAGCGCGGCGGGAGTCGGGCGAATCCTGCTCGTCACCCACGCGGCGCACATGCCTCGGGCCCGGGCCGAATTCGAGGCTGCAGGGCTCGTCGTCCATCCCGCCCCCACCGCCTGGCTGGGCGACTACACCGGCAAGCAGGGCGCGAACGCTTTCATTGGTGAACTGCCGAGCCAGAACAGCGCCTACGTCGGATGGTATGCGCTGCACGAAATAATCGGCCGCCTCACCTATGGCCTGTCGCGCTGGATCGCCTAACAGCCCTTGAAACCTGGCGCCCGCTTGTCGAGAAAGGCTGTGACGCCTTCGGCAAAGTCGGCGGTTGCCGCACAGCGAGCAAAGGCCTCGGCCTCGCTCTGCAGTTGCGATTCGATCTGATTGTCGTAGGACGCGGCCAGCAGACGCTTGATTTCGCCATAGGCATGACGCGGTCCGTTCTTGAGCCGCGTGACCAGCTTGGCCACTGTTGCTTCAAGCTCTGCATCCGGCACGACGCGATTGAGCAGGCCCAGGCGCTGGGCCTCGGTGGCGTCAAAACGTTCGGCCAGCAGCAGCAGCTCGGCGGCCTTGCGCGTACCCACGATGCGCGGCAGGAAGTAGGAAGCACCGCCATCACCGGACAGCGCAATCGCCGAATAGGCGGTGGTGAATTTCGCATTGTCGGCGGCGACCACCAGGTCGCAGCCCGCGATCAGCGACAGACCAAAGCCTGCACAGGCACCGCGCACGCTGGCGATGACCGGTTGCGGCAAGGACTGCAGAAGTTCGACCGTGGGATTGATGTGCTGCACGATCATTGCCTTGAACACAGCCAGGCGCGCATCGGGCGACAGCGACAACTGGCGCGAGAAATCCTTGAGGTCGCCACCGGCCATGAAGTGCTCACCGGCGCCCTTGACCACGACGACGGCAAAATCGGCACGTCCGGACAGCGAGCGCGCCGCCTCGGCCAAATCCTCCATCATCTCGACCGACAGGGCATTCAGGGCCTGCGGGCGGTTCAGGGTCAGGGTCGCGACGCCGTCGGCGACGTCAAGCAGAACAGTTCCAGCCATGGGTCAATCCTCAAAAAAAAGCCCGCCCTCGCGCGGAGCGAATGAGCGGGCATTGTGGCACGGGGCAGCACACACCCCGCAAACTTAAAAAAGACGATGCGATCAGCCGCCGAAGTCGTCGAGCATGATGTTCTCGCGCTCGACGCCAAGATCGAGCAGCAGCTTGATCACCGCCGAGTTCATCATCGGTGGCCCACACATGTAGAACTCGCAATCCTCGGGCGCCAGGTGATCCTTGAGGTAATGCTCGAACAGCACGTTGTGGATGAAGCCGGTGTAACCGGTCCAGTTGTCCTCGGGCAGCGGATCGGACAGCGCCAGATGCCAGGTGAAGTTCGGATTCTCTTCCTGGAGCTTGTCGAACTCCTCGACGTAGAACGCCTCGCGCATCGAGCGCGCGCCGTACCAGAACGTGATCTTGCGCGTGCTACCCAGGCGCTTCAACTGATCGAAGATGTGCGAGCGCATCGGCGCCATGCCGGCACCGCCACCAACGAAGACCATCTCGTTATCGGTCTCGCGCGCAAAAAACTCGCCGAACGGGCCATAGACGGTGACCTTGTCGCCCTTTTTGAGGTTGAACACCCACGACGACATCTTGCCGGGCGGGATATCGTCGCGACCCGGCGGCGGCGAAGCGACGCGGATGTTGAACTTCACCACGCCCTTCTCGCCCGGATAGTTCGCCATCGAATAGGCGCGAATCGTGGTCTCGTCCACCCTGGACACGAAGCGCCACATGTTGAACTTGTCCCAGTCGCCGCGATATTCGTCCTGGATGTCGAAATCCTTGTAATTCACGACATGGGCCGGGCACTCGAGCTGCACATAGCCACCGGCGCGAAAAGCCACGTCCTCGCCTTCCGGCAGGCGCAAGGTGAGCTCCTTGATGAAGGTGGCGACGTTCGGGTTGGACTCGACCGTACATTCCCACTTCTTCACGCCGAAGACTTCCTCGGGCACCTCGACCTTCATGTCCTGCTTGACCGGTGTCTGACATGACAGGCGCCAGCCTTCCTTGGCATCGCGCTTGGTGAAATGGGACTCCTCGGTCGGCAGCATGGAACCGCCACCTTCCGTGACCACGCACCTGCACTGCGCGCAGGTGCCACCACCGCCGCAGGCCGAGGGCAGGAACAGGCCGCTTTCAGCCAGCGTCTGCAGTAGCTTGCCGCCAGCCGGAACGGTGATCTTCTTTTCGCCGTTGATGTCGATGGTCACGTCACCGCTGGACACCAGCCGCGCCCGCGCCATCAGGATGAAAACCACCAGTGCGAGCACGATGGCCGTGAACATGCCGATGGCGATGAAGATTTCCTGGTTGTTCATCTTTTCGCCCGCCCTTACAGCTGCACGCCGGAGAAGGACATGAAGCCCAGCGACATCAGCCCGATGGTGATGAAGGTGATGCCCAGGCCCTGCAGGCCTTCAGGCACATCGCTGTACTTCAGCTTTTCGCGAATGCCGGCCAGCAAAGCAATGGCCAGCGCCCAGGAGGCACCCGAGCCGACGCCATACACGGTGCTTTCAGCCAAGTTGTAGTCGCGCTCGACCATGAACAGCGAGCCGGCCATGATGGCGCAATTCACCGTGATCAGCGGCAGAAACACGCCCAGCGCGTTGTAGAGACTGGGCACGTACTTGTCGAGCAGCATCTCGAGAATCTGCACGATCGCGGCAATCACGCCGATGTAGGACAGCAGCCCCAGAAACGACAGGTCGACCTCCGGCAGGCCGGCCCACGCCAGCGCGCCATCACGCAGCAGCCAGGTGTAAATGAGGTTGTTGGCCGGCACGGTGATCGTCTGTACGACGATGACCGCAATACCCAGACCGATCGCAGTCTCGACCTTCTTGGAGATGGCGATGAAGGTGCACATGCCAAGAAAGAAGGAGAGCGCCATGTTCTCGATGAACACCGCGCGCACGAAGAGGCTCAGATAATGTTCCATTTCAGTAGGCCTCCTTGGTGATGACCTGCTGAGCCATGCGGAATGCCGGCTTCTCCACCTGCTCCTTGCGCCAGCTGCGCAGTGCCCAGATCAGCAGGCCGATCAGGAAAAAGGCCGAAGGCGGTAGCAGCAACAGGCCGTTGGGCACGTACCAGCCGCCATCCTTGGCCAGCGCGATGATCTCGACCCCGAAGAGCCTGCCGGCCCCCAGGAGTTCGCGGATGACACCAAGCGAGAGCAGCACGACGCTGTAGCCCAGGCCATTGCCGATGCCGTCCATGAAGGACAACAGCGGCGGGTTCTGCATGGCGAACGCTTCGGCACGACCCATCACGATGCAATTGGTGATGATCAGGCCGACGAACACCGACAGCTGCTTGGCCAGGCTGAAGGCGTAGGCCCGCAGGATCTGATCGACCACGATGACCAGCGAGGCGATGATCACCATCTGCACGATCATGCGGATCGAACCCGGGATCTGGCTGCGAATCATCGAGATGAACAGGTTCGAGAACGCGGTCACCAGGGTCAGCGCGATCGACATCACCAGCGCCGTCTTAAGGTTGGAGGTGACTGCGAGCGCAGAACAGATGCCGAGAATTTGCAGCCCGATCGGGTTATTGGCGAAGATCGGGTTGAGCAGGACTTCCTTGATGGTGGGTTTGGACATGATCAGACCCCCTGGGTACGAAGTTTGGCGAGGAATGGACCGAAACCCTGCTCGCCGAGCCAGAATTGAAGCAGGTGATCGACGCCGTTGCTGGTCAGCGTGGCACCAGCGAGCGCATCGACCTGATGGTTGGCATCGGGACTGGCGGGGTCGACGCCGCCCTTGACGATCTTGATGATCGGCTTGCCGGCGTCATCGAACAGGACCTTACCAGGCCACAGGGCCTTCCACTTGGGGTTGTCGACTTCGCCGCCAAGGCCTGGGGTTTCGGCATGCTGGTAGAAGCCCAGACCCACCACCGTGTTGAGGTCGCGCTTCAGCGCCACGAAACCGTGCAGCGTTGACCACAGTCCGTAACCTCGCACCGGCAGGATCAGGGATTCGAGCCTGCCCTCCTGCTCGACCGTATATACCGTGGTGAAGCGCTCGCGACGCTTGATCAGCGCGATGTCCTCGTCACCGCGGAGCGCGTCGGACAGCTTCGGGTCCCTGGCCGCCTTGAGCGGATCGAACAGGTTCGGATCGTAAGCGTCACTGTATTCACCGCTGTCGAGCTCGAGCACACGGGCCTTGACCCGGCTGTTGTAGAGGTCCTTGACCTCACGCGCGGACATCGTCGGCTCGCCCAGACCGGCGATGGCAAGAATGCTGCGCTGCTTGTCGAGCTGGCGGTTCTCGATCTGCACAGGTTTCAGTGACACTGCGGCGCCGGCGACGAAAACCGAGCTGACGAGGCTGACCGCCAGCGCCACCAGCAGCGTGCGGCTCGTCGATTCTTTCTTAGACATTGCGCGCGAGCCTCCGCTTGATGTTGGCCGCGATCACGTAGTGGTCAATCAGCGGCGCACACAGGTTGGCGAACAGAATGGCGAGCATGATGCCCTCCGGGAAAGCCGGGTTCACCACGCGTACCAACACGGTCATGACACCGACCAACGCGCCGAAGATCCACTTTCCGGTATTGGTCATTGAGGCTGATACCGGGTCGGTGGCCATGAACATCATGCCGAAGGCAAAGCCGCCCATCACCAGATGCCAGTACCAGGGCACGGCGAACATCGGGTTGGTGTCCGAACCGAGGGCATTGAAAAGCAGGCTCATGCCCACCATGCCCAGGAAGACGCCGGCGACGATGCGCCACGAGGCGATCTTCATGATCAGCAACACCGCGCCACCAATCAGGATGGCCAGCGTACTGGTCTCTCCGATCGAGCCATGGATCATGCCGAGGAAGGCACTCGTCCAGTCGATGCCCTTGCCGAGCATCGCCTCGATGCCCCCTCCTGCACTAAGCGACAGCATGGTCGCGCCGGTGTAGCCATCGACCGCAGTCCATACCGCATCACCCGACATCTGCGCCGGATAGGCGAAGTACAGGAAGGCCCGGCCGGTCAGCGCCGGGTTGAGGAAGTTCTTGCCGGTGCCGCCGAATACTTCCTTGCCGATCACCACGCCGAAGCTGATACCCAGCGCCACCTGCCACAGCGGTATGTCGGGCGGGCAGGTCAGGGCGAACAGCACCGAGGTGACGAAGAAGCCTTCATTCACCTCGTGACGACGAACCGCGGCGAACAGCACCTCCCAGAAACCACCGACGATGAAGGTCGTCAGGTAGATCGGCAGGAAGTAGGTCGCCCCATGCAGGAAGTTGGCCCACAGGCTGGCCGGGTCCAGCCCCGCCAACGCGCTGGTCAGGGCGATACGCCAGCCGTCCTGGGTCGCCATCAGCTCGGCGCTGGCGGCGAGAATGGTGTTGGCCTGGTAACCAACGTTCCACATACCGAAGAACATCGCCGGGAAGGTGCACAGCCACACCGTGATCATCATGCGCTTGAGGTCGAGACCATCACGCACATGGGCCGTGCTGCGGGTGACACTGCCCGGCTTGTACAGGGCGGTGTCGATAGCTTCATACAAGGCGTAGAACGTCTCGTACCTGCCACCCTTTTCAAAATGATGCTCGATGCCGTCGAGCCAGGAGCGCAGACTCATTCTCAACCCTCCTTCTCAATCCGTGTGAGGTTATCCCGCAGGATGGGACCGTATTCGTACTTGCCGGCACACACATAGGTGCACAGCGCCAGGTCTTCCTCATCCAGCTCAAGGCCGCCGAGCTTCTGCGCCATTTCGGTATCACCGATGATCAGTGAGCGCAGCAGTTGCGTCGGCAGGATGTCCAGCGGCATCACTTCCTCGTAGTTGCCGATCGGCACCATGGCGCGCGGGCTGCCATTGGTGCTGGTGGTGAAGTTGAACAGCTTGCCCGGCGAGAATTTGGAGACGTAGAGATTCATGACCGAGTGCTTGTCCACCCCGGCGCGCAGGTAGTGAAACATCTCGCGCTCGGTCCCTTCTTCCAGGCAGGACACCTGCAGATGGTAGCGTCCGAGGTAAGCGCAGGCACCACGTGAGCTGCGGCCACCGAACACCGAACCGGAGATCACGCGGACTTTCCGACCGGGCATCAACTCGCCCGCGGTAAGCTCGTCAAGATTGGCGCCCAGGCGGCTGCGCACCAGGCGCGGCTTGTCCACCATCGGGCCGGCGATCGACACGACGCGCTCGGTCCACAGTCGCCCCGTGGAGAACAGCCTGCCCACCGCAATCACGTCCTGATAGTTCAGATACCACACCGACTTGTGCGCATCGACCGGGTCGATAAAGTGGATGTGGGTACCGGCGAGCCCCGCAGGATGCGGGCCGGCGAAGGTCTCGGTGCTGACATCCGCCAGACCGGAACACGGCATCTGCGTGCCGTCTGCGTGACACACCAGGACACGCGCGATGCGGGCCAGCACCTTGAGGCCGCGAACAAAATCGGCACTGTGCTCGGCGATCACCACGGTCGGATCGGCTGCCAGCGGATGAGTATCGATCGCAGTGACGAAAATCGAACTGGGCGTGGCATCGACTGCGGGAACCTTGCTGTACGGGCGGGTACGCAGCGCGGTCCACAAACCGGAATTGACGAGATTGTCACGGACCTGCTCGCCACCAAGGCGCTCGATGTCCGCATCGGCATAGCGCGCAAACTCCAGCGCCTCCTCGCCTTCGAGGTCGATCACCACCGACTGCAGTACGCGCTGCTCGCCGCGGTGGATCGCGCTGACGGTACCGGCACCCGGTGCGGTATAGAGCACGCCGGGCGTCTTCTTGTCAGAAAAAAGGACCTGCCCCAGCTTCACCCGGTCACCCACCTGGACCGACATCGTCGGCTTCATGCCGTGATAGTCAAAGCCGATGACGGCCACACTGCGCACCGGCCGACCGGCCTCGATACGTTGCGCTGGGGCGCCGGTAATGGGCAGATCCAGTCCGCGTCTGATTTTGATCATGCGTCTCTCGCCCAAACACTCGTGACATTGGCGGGTGCTGCACATGCCCACGCAAAACGTCCTTGCATGAACCGGCGTGGAGCCCCCGCATCTTCAAACCCGTGGATTATAAAAGATCTTTACCAACGGATCACAACGCTTGCTCGGTTAACGTCCACGTAATCCGTAGAATCCGAAACCCGAAAACGGGGTGGAAAGAGGCCGCCGCGCCTCCTCACCCCGTCCAGTCCAACTGCGGCAACAGCAACCACAGACAAGCACTAGACGCGCTCGAAGATGCCTGCTGCCCCCATGCCTGTGCCGATACACATGCTGATCATGCCGTAGCGCAGACCGGGATCGCGCTGCATCGCAGCCATCAGCGTTGCGGTACGAATCGCACCGGTCGCCCCCAGCGGATGACCGAGCGCAATGGCGCCGCCGAGTGGGTTGACCCGCGACGGATCCATCTCAAGCTGACGCATCACCGCCAGCGCCTGAGCGGCAAAGGCCTCGTTCAGCTCGATCCAGCCAATGTCATCAAGCGCGAGGCCCGCGCGTTTCAATGCGCGCGGAATGGCCTCGATCGGCCCGATGCCCATGATCTCGGGCGGCACCCCCGCCACCGCGTAGCCGGCAAGGCGTGCAATCGGCCGAACGTTGTAGCGCTTCAATGCCGCTTCGCTCATCAGCAGCACGGCCGCAGCGCCATCGGACATCTGCGAACTGTTACCCGCCGTAACCGAGCCGCGGGCCGCAAACACCGGCCGCAGCCTGGCGAGTGTCTCGGCATTCGAGTCCGATCGTGGACCCTCGTCCTGGGCGACAAGGCGCTCGACAACGCGCACGCTGCCGCGCTCGCCAGGAAGATGGGCCTTTACCGCATAGGGCGTGATCTCTGCATCAAAGTGCCCTGCAGCGATGGCCGCGCATGCTCGCCGGTGAGACTCCGCAGCGAACGCATCCTGGTCTTCCCGGCTCACCTTCCACTGGGCGGCCACCCGCTCCGCGGTCAGCCCCATGCCATAGGCGATATCGACGTTCTCGGCGTGGGCGAAGATCTCCGGGTTGAGACTGACCTTGTTGCCCATGATCTGCGGCATCGCGCTCATGCTCTCGGTGCCGGCGGCGATCATCACGTCGGCCTCACCAAGCCGGATGCGACTGGCTGCATCGACCACCGCCTGCAGCCCCGAGGCGCAGAAACGGTTGATCGTGACGCCTGGCACCCCGTCCGGCAGACCGGCCAACAGCAGACCGATGCGTGACACGTTCATGCCCTGCTCCGCCTCGGGCATGGCGCAACCGGTGATCACGTCACCGATCTCGGTCTGGTCGAGGTTGGGCACGGTGGCGACGATCTCGCGCAACACCTTCGCCAGCATGTCGTCGGGGCGAACGTGGCGAAACGCGCCGTTGCGCCGCGCCACCGGCGTACGCAACGCAGCGACGATGTAGGCATCCTGAATCTGTTTGCTCATCGATCCTTCTCCGTCTTTGCCATCACTCAGTTGCCATCATTCAGTTGATCAATTGCGCAGCGGCTTGCCCGTTTCAAGCATGTGGGCGATGCGCTGCTGGGTCTTCTCGGTCTTCAGCAGTTCGACGAACTGGGCACGCTCGACGTCAAGGATCCACTGCTCGCTGACGCGGATATTGGTATCCACCTCGCCCCCGCACAGCGCTGTCGCCGCCGCCTTTGCCACCCGATAGTCATGTGCCGAAATGAAGCCACCTTCGGCCATGTTCACCAGCATCATCTCGCAGGTGGCAATGCCGTTGCGGCCCGCCACGGTGACTTGCGGGCTAGGGAGCGGCGGACGCCAGGCCGACTCGGCCATTGCCCGCGCACGCCGGATCGCCACATACAGCAGCTCGTTGGGATTGAACACGATGTCGTCCGCAGCGCAGGCAAAGCCGAGCTGCACCGCCTCCAGCGCACTCTTGCTCACCGTCGCCATGGCGATGGTCTGGAAGGCATTCTGGATGTAAGGGAACACATCGCCACCGGCCGCGCGCTGCGCCATCACGTGCGCCTGCAGCGCAAACGCCTTACTGCCGCCGCCAGCCGGGATCAGGCCCACCCCTGCCTCGACCAGGCCGATGTAGCTTTCGAGCGCCATCACGCGGTGAGCCGCATGCATCGCAAACTCGCAACCTCCACCCAGCGCCATTCCCTGCACCGCGGCCACCACGGGCAGTTGGGCATGCTTGATCGCCATCGAGGTCTGCTGAAATCGGGCCACCATCTTGTCGAGCAGGTCGAACTGAGCGGCACGGCAGGCTGCGCCCACCTGCTGCAGATTGGCACCGACGGCAAACGGTGCCGGATGCCATATCACCAGGCCGTCGAGATCGGCTTCGGCACGTGCAATCGCCTCCAGCATGCCGTCCATGGCCTCGTCACCAATCGCATGCATCTTCGACACGATGGAAACGATGCCGATCCGCGCGTCCTGGTCGGTGCGCCGCCAGAGGCGTACGCCGGCGTTTTCCCAGAGCGTCTCGCCACGATCGTCAGCACTTTCGCCGAACACGCGGTCGGGGTAGAGCTGACGGCGGTACACCGGCAGTGCAATGCGCGCCTCCAGCACGTTTTCAGCTGCGCTGTAGGAGCCTGCTGGCTCATGCACGCCGTCGCGCTCGAACACCCAGGCGGGCAGCGGCACGCTCGACATCGCGCGACCATGCGCGATGTCGTCACGGATCATCCCGGCCACATCCTTCCAGCCCGCAGCCTGCCAGGTCTCGAAGGGCCCCTGCGCCCAGCCGAAGCCCCAGCGCATGGCCAGATCTACGTCGCGCGCGGTGTCGGCGATATCGCCCAGATGCACGGCGCAGTAGTGGAAGACGTCACGAAAGATGGACCACAGAAACTGCGCCTGAGGGTGCGGATGCGCCGCCAGCTGGGCGAACTTTTCGACGGGATTCCTGAGCTTCAGAATATCCTCGACATCCGGAAAGACCTCACCCCCGCTATCGCGGTAGTCGTGCAAGGCGATGTCCAGCACCTGAATTTGCTTACCCTGCTTGCGGTAGATGCCGACCTTCGTCTTTTGCCCCAGCGCGCCCTTTGCGATCAGCGCCTGCAGCCAATCAGGGGATTTGAAGTACGCATGCCAGGGGTCGTTCGGCAGCGTCGCCTGCATGGTCCCGACCACATGTGCCAGCGTGTCCAGCCCGACCACGTCCGCAGTACGGAAGGTGGCGCTCTTGGGCCGGCCGATGCGCGGCCCGGTCAACAGGTCGACTTCGTCGAATGCCAGACCCAGGCGGGCGGTATGGTGCAGCACCGCGAGCACGGAGAACACGCCGACGCGGTTGGCGACAAAGTTGGGCGTATCCCTGGCGCGCACCACGTTCTTGCCGAGGCGAGTGCTCAGCCAGGCCTCCAGGGCGTCCAGCAACGCCAGGTCAGTGTCGGCGGTCGGAATGAGTTCCACCAGCGGCATGTAGCGCGGCGGATTGAAGAAGTGAATGCCACAGAAGCGGCAGCGCGCCTGCTGCGGCATGCCCGCTGCCAGCGCAGCGATGGAAAGACCGGAGGTGTTCGATGCGAACACCGCGCCAGGCTTCAGGTGCGGCGCCACCCTGGCATACAGGTCGAGCTTCCACTCCATCTTCTCGGCGATGGCCTCGATGACGAGGTCGCACTCACCTAGGCGGGCGAGGTCGCTGCCGTAGTTGGCCGCTTCGACATATTGCGCCCGATCCCGGGCTGCGAAGGGCGCCGGGTCGAGTTTGCTGATACCCGCGAGCGCTTTGCTGACGATGCCATTGGCGTCGCCTTCCTTTGCAGGCAAGTCGAACAGGATGACCGGCACGTCGGCGTTGGCGCAATGGGCGGCGATCTGCGCGCCCATGACGCCAGCCCCGAGCACGGCGACCTTGCGAATGATGAGACGGCTCACTTCCACCTCCTTACAGATACGAGGACTCTCGGACACTGCACACGGCGACGCGACCTGGAGAACACTGGGTAGGCGCCGACGGGTTCAGCATTGAACAGTCGCAGCGCAGGACCCTGGCAGACCGGGAGAGTCTGCGCGACTCGCCTACCGACTCGCCCACCCAATGGGCCTGCGTTCGAGGAAATTACAGGCTTGACGGGGGAGGCACGGGTCTGGGCCCTGCCTCGCCCGCTAAATGGTCAGAACGCCATCGAGTACTGCGCGCCCAGAATCCAGACGCTTGAGTCATATTCGCCCTTGACCAGCCCTTTGGTCGGATCGGATGGCGAGCCGGCGTTAATGCTGGTGTCGCTGACATGAAGATAGGACACACCCATGTCCAGCGTGGACGCCTTGGAAGCTTTCCACTGGCCACCGAACGAGAACCAGAGGCGGTCGTTGTCCGGCAGGGAGGTCAGGCGCTTTTCTGCGTTCTTAACCGGCGTTTCGTCGAATGCGACGCCAAACTTCAGCTTCCACGCATCATTCAGCTGATAGTTTGCGCCGAGCGCGACACGCCAGGTGTCCTGAAAATCAGTATCCAGGGTCTGCGCGTTGACGCCCGAGGGCGCTCGCAGGATATCGACCCGGTCAACACTACTCCAGCCTGTCCATGACACATCGGCAAGCAGGTCCCAGCGCGAGTCAAGTCTATGCGCAAGGCTGAAAATGAAGGTGTCGGGCAAATCAACCGCGGCCGTAGCGCCGGATGAAACTGCCGCATTGAATGCCGGGCTGGGGCCGTCGACGGTGAGCGACCCCTTGAGGTCGTGTTTGACCTTCGAACGATACGAAACCCCAACTCGGGTCGACTCGGACACATTAAACAGGACGCCGGCATTCCAGCCCCAGGAATCATCATCCGCCTTCAAGGTGGCAAAGCTTGTCGACAGTGGCCCGGGAGCGGGCGGCGCCGGGAATATTCCCGCACGACGCACGTACTCCGCCTCCATTCGCTGCCAGTTCAAACCGAAGCCGAGCGACACCTTTTCGTTAACCCGCCAGGCGATTGAAGGGTTGATGTTATAGGTCTTGATTTCAAACTTGATCGAATGTGCCGATCCAATCCAGTCGCGGTTGTACTCGGTCACCAGCCCAAATGGGGCACCAAGGCCAACCCCGATGTAGATGTCCTTGTCGAGCGCCCAGGAAACATAGCCATTGGGAAGCGCAGCCCAGCCGCCGGCGTCCTTGGCGGCGCCCGATAGCACTCCCGCACTGGATCCTTGGTCCGAAAACTTGAAGCTCGGACGCACCAACGCCAGGCCCATCGACACCTCGCGCGCCTGTAGCTGCGTCATGCCTGCGGGGTTGTAGTAAATCGTGCTTGCATTCTCGGCCACAGCGGCAGAGCCGGCGTAGGCATTACCAAGGCCACTCGCATTCTGCTCAAGCAGCTGGAAACCCGCCGCCATTGCATTGCCTGCCGCCAGCCCAGCCGTTGCCGCAATCACATTGATCACCAGACGCTTCATCTTCATGCCTTGCCCCCTGTCCTTGTCATGGATCGCGGGTCATGCCCGCCTTGCCAGAAAAATGCACTGCGCCCAACGAACTACTCGGCCGGCACTGGCCGCTTGCGCCCCTTGTCGTCGAGTGCGACATAGGTCAGCCGCGCCTCGGTCACTTTCACCACCACCGGGTTCTCCGGGTCGCGCTCGGCGAAAACCTCGACGTCGACCGTAATCGAAGTACGCCCGACCGAAACCACCTCGGCGTAGAAGCTCACCAGATCACCGACTGAGATCGCCTGCTTGAAGGCGAATGAATTGACCGCCACGGTTGCTACCCGCGACCGCGCTCGGCGCACCGCCGGGAGGGCGCCGGCGATGTCCGCCATCGACATCACCCAGCCGCCGAACACATCTCCAGCTGGGTTGAGGTCAGCGGGCATCGGCATGACGCGCAAAGCCGGCACCTTGTCCTGAGGCAGATCGCCTTCCTTTGCTGCGAGATCACTCATCCAAATCTCCTGTCATGTGGTTTGCTGAACACGTTCAGTCAAGCCGGATGCCGTGCCAATTCGGGTTTTCCCGATACTGCGGGCAAACTGCAAGGGACCGCCGGTGTGAGGCGCAAAGCCTGTACCAAAAATCACGCCAGCATCGGCCAGATCCGCGTCGGCCACCACGCCCTCGCGCACGCAACGCTCAGCCGCAGCAAGCAAGGGCGCCAGGATGCGCTCGGCGAGCTCGGGGCCAGAGGCGCCTGCCTCAGCTTTTTCAGCCTTGCCGTCGACCCAGCGGTAATAGCCTTCACCGCTCTTGCGCCCGAGCTTGCCTTCGGCAACCAGCTTCAGCAGCCGCGACGGCGGGATCGCGCCTGCACCCGCGAGGGCTTCGCCAGCGGCCACGGCGATGTCGAGCCCAACGGTATCGACAAGCTCGACCGGGCCGATCGGCATGCCGAACCGCAGCAACGCGGCGTCGACGGTCTCGGGCGAGCGCCCTTCCTCAACGCAGCGCAGGGCCTCAAGCATGTAGGGGCCGAGCACGGCATTGACCAGGAATCCCGGTGCGCTCTTCAATGGCAGTGGCAGCTTGTCGATCGCACGCACGAAACCGGTCGCACGACGCAGCACTTCGGGATCGCTCGCCTCACCCTGCACCACCTCCACCAGTGGCAGTTGCGCCACGGGGTTGAAGAAGTGAATACCGACCAGGCGCTGAGGAGCCTGCAGCGCGGTGGCAATGTCTTCGAGCCGGAGACTGGAGGTATTGGTCGCGAGCACGGCATCGACCTTCGCGCGGCGTTCAAGCTCGGCGAACACACTGCGCTTGGCCTCGAGGTTCTCGGAAATGGCCTCGATGATCAGGTCGGCACGGGTCGCACCATGCCCATGACGGTCGGGAATCAGGCGGTCGAGCGCAAAGCGCACGAGACGGGCATCCCCCTTGTAGCGCCGCTCGAAGAGCTTTGCTGCGCGCTGGATGGCAGGCGCGATACGCTCCACTGACTGGTCCTGCAGCGTCACCCGGATGCCCTGCAGCGCGCATACTGCGGCGATGTCGCCCCCCATCACGCCAGCGCCGACCACATGCACGTGCCGGGGCAAAAATTCGCTGCCCTTGCCAAACGACTTCAGACGCTCCTGCAGGAAGAACACCCGGATCAGATTCTGCGTCGTCGCCGAGGCAAAGAGGGTTTCGAGCGAAGCCGGCTCACCCGCCGGCACGGCAAGCGGGTTGCCATCGTGCTTTTCCCAGATATCGATGATGGCGTAGGGCGCCGGATAGTTGTCACGCGCAACCTTCACCGCGGTCTGCTTGCGCGCCTTGTCAGCCACCTTGCCGCGCAGCGGACCGTTCATCGCATAACGCAGGGCACGTTCGCGCAGTGACAGCTTGCGCGGGGCGGCGTCGGACAGCGCCATGATGCGTGCGGCCGACTCCATCACCCGCAGCGGCACGCAATCGTCCACCAGTCCCAGGCGTCTGGCTTTCCTGGCATCGACACTCTTGCCGGTCAGCATCAGGTCCAGCGCCACCGCCGGACCCACTGCTGCGGGAAGGCGCATCATGCCCCCCCAGGCCGGCACGATGCCAAGCATGACTTCCGGCAGGGCAAATTTGGTGCCTGGCTCATCCACTGCGAGCCGGTAGCGGCACGCAAGCGCCAGTTCCAGCCCGCCACCCAGGCAATGGCCACGGATCAGCGCCAGCGTGGGATAACGCACCGCGGCAAGACGGTTGAACAGGCTCCAGCCACGTTCGACCAAGGCACGCGCCGCAGCCTGCGACGCAAGGGTAGAGAACTCCTGGACGTCGGCACCGGCAATGAAGCCGGTCGCCTTGCCTGACGCGATCACCAGCGCTTTTGGCGAGCGCACATCCAGCGCGTCGAGCACCTGGGCAAATTCGTTCATCGCCTCCGACGACAGGGTGTTCGCCGCCGCATCGGCACAGTCGATCTCCAGCCAGGCGAGACCGTCGTCCTCATGGCGCAGGCGCCAGTGCTTCCATGTCTGTTGCGTCAATGGGCTCATTGCACCGTCTCCACCAGCATCGCACCACCCTGTCCACCGCCGATGCAGATCGACGCCAGCCCGCGCCTGCCGCCCGTGCGCTGCAGCACCTTCAACAGATGCAGGACGATGCGCGCACCGCTGGCCCCCACCGGATGACCCAGCGCCACCGCGCCGCCATCGACATTGAGCCGCGCCATATCGGGCGCACCCGGCGCAGCGTCGACGCCAAAATGCTGACGGCAGTACTCGTCATCGCCAAAGGCACGCAGACAGGCGATGACCTGGGCGGCAAACGCCTCGTTCAACTCCCAGGCGTCGAGGTCATTCGGCGCCAGACCATGGCGCTGCAGGATCGGCATCGACGCATGCACCGGCCCGAGCCCCATCAACTCGGGCGCCACACCGGCCCATTGGCTGTCGACGATGCGGGCAATCGGCTGCAGGCCGTGACGCTGCACCGCCTCGGCCGAGGCCAGCAACAGCCAGGCCGCACCATCGGTGATCTGCGAACTGTTGCCCGGCGTGACGCGGCCGTACTTCTTGTCGAAAAAAGGCTTGAGCCTGGCCAGACTCTCCATCGAAGCGTCGCGTCTTACGCCATCGTCGGCGGCATATACGCTCCCATCGCGCCCGATCAAGGGCACGATCTCGTCCGTATAGTGGCCGGCATCCTGCCCGGCGGCCACGCGGCGGTGACTTTGAAGCGCAAAAGCGTCCATCTCCTCGCGCGTGATGTGGAAGCGGAACGCAAGGTTCTCGGCGGTCTGCCCCATCAATTGACCAACAATTGGATCGGTGAGCCCCTTCATGATGCCGATCACCGGCGCCAGATGACTCAAGCGCAGCGATTTCAGCGCGACCAGTTTCTGCCCGACACTCCTGGTCGCATACCAGTTGGCGAGCCAGCGCGTCATGCCCTCGGAGAACAGCAGCGGCGCGTGCGAAAGCGCATCGACTCCGCCGGCCAGCACCAGATCCGAGCGACCACACTGGATATTCGCCATCGCCGAGTCCAGCGCCTGCATGCCCGAGGCGCAGTTGCGCATCACCGTCCACGCCGGGGTGGCATTGCCGCAGCCCATGCGCAGCGCCACGACACGGCCGATATTGACCTCGTCAGCTGCCGGGCTGGCGCAACCCAGGATGACTTCGTCGAGCTGATCGGGCGCAAACGGCTGGCGCAGCAGCAGCGCCGAACCGGCCGCGGTCGCCATGTCGGCCGCGGTGAATGGGCCCGGGCCGGTTCTCGCTTTCAGGAAAGGCGTGCGCGCACCATCGACGATGAAGACGTCGCGGCTCATGCCGTCTCCGTCCGTGCCGGCGAAGCATCCTGCATTCCGTCCAGCGCAGCCTTCAAGTCGAGGTCATAGGGAAAGTCATCCACCCGGATGACCTTGTCGCGCAGCATGTTGCGACGCGCCACCACCTGATATTCGTCTTCGCTGATCACCCCGGCATCGCGCGCACGATGCCACACTTCATCGACATCGCCGCCGGTCATCAGTCCCGGCTCAAAGGCGCCGGAGCGCCGTGCCTGCTTCAATTTGCTTTCGATCGGCTCGGCTGCAATGGTCGCGACCAGCGCCGCCTCCAGCGCGGCCACGGGCTCCTCGATGTCTTCGGGCAGATAGACATCGGACGTCAGGCGATCGCGCGTCGCAGAGGGCTCGATCAGCAGCGCAGCGACCTTGTGGCCGAGGCTGTCCGACGGCACGACGTAGGGACGTCCAAGCGGAAACACGACCAGGTGACGCAACACGAAGGCGAAGAGCTTATTCGGGAAGTTTGCAATCGCACCTTCGAAGGCGAGCTGGATACGGAACATGCAGTCCCAGATCGCCCAGTGCATCAGCGGCGCATCGGCAGCCGGACGGCCGTCGGCTTCGTAGCGCTTGAGCGTGGCGGTGGCGAGGTACATCAGGGACAGAATGTCGCCAAGCCGTGCCGACAGCTTTTCCTTACGCTTCAGCGCGCCACCCATGGTGCCCATCGAGATGTCGGCGATGAAGGCAAACGCTGCGGAAAAGCGGGTCAACTGCTGGTAGTAACGGCGGGTTTCGGGGGCAACGTCCATCGGCAGCTTGACGAAATGCGAGCCGCTGAGCCCCATCACGACCGCACGGCCGGCGTTGCTTACGGTAAAACCGACGTGGTCCCACAAGGCCTTGTCGAAGGCATCCTCGTCGTTGCGCTGCGCTGCGCCGATTTCAGCGAGCACGAAGGGGTGGCAGCGGATGGCGCCCTGGCCGAACAGGATCAGGCTGCGCGTGAGGATGTTGGCGCCCTCGACCGTGATACCAATTGGGATCTGCTGATAAGCGCGGCCGAGGAAATTCTGCGGCCCGAGGCAGATCCCCTTGCCACCAATCACATCCATGCCGTCGTTGACCACCTGGCGGGCGCGCTCGGTGACGTGGTACTTGACGATGGCGGACACCACCGACGGCTTTTCGCCCAGATCGATCGCACCAGCGGTCATCACCCGCGCCGAGTCGCACAAATAAGTATTGGCGCCAATGCGCGTCAATGCTTCTTCCACGCCCTCGAAACGACCGATCTGCGTCCGGAACTGGTAACGCACACGGGCATAGGCACCCACCGTGCGCGCCGTCATCTTCTGCATGCCGACGTTCGAGCCTGGCAGCGAGATCGAGCGCCCGGCCGCGAGGCACTCCATCAACATGCGCCAGCCCTGGCCTGCCATCTGCGGCCCGCCGATGATGAAGTCGAGCGGCATGAACACGTCCTTGCCACGCACCGGGCCGTTCATCCACACCGCGTTGAGCGGGAAGTGGCGACGACCGATATCGACCCCCGGATGATCGTGCGGCACCAGGGCGCAGGTAATGCCGATATCCTGCTCGCTGCCAAGCAGCCCATCCGGGTCGTACATCCTGAAAGCCAGCCCGAACACGGTGCACACCGGCGCCAGCGTAATATAGCGCTTGTCGAAACTGACCCGCACGCCCAGCACTTCCTCACCGTTCCACATGCCCCTGCACACCACGCCAGCATCCGGAATGGAGGCCGCGTCGGAGCCGGCCCACGGGCTGGTCAGAGCGAAGGCCGGGATTTCACGGCCGCTGGCGAGGCCAGGCAGATAGTGCTGCTTCTGCTCGGGGGTGCCGTAGTGCAACAACAGTTCGGCCGGACCGAGCGAGTTCGGCACCATCACGGTTACCGCCGGCGCCGAAGAAC
Organism: Thauera sp.; assembly: GCA_035433105.1. GTDB lineage: Bacteria > Pseudomonadota > Gammaproteobacteria > Burkholderiales > Rhodocyclaceae > Thauera. The sequence continues at coordinate 2,242 of DAORUJ010000007.1, read as the reverse complement.
GGGTCGACAGTTTGGTGATGACCTGAGAGTGGGCGTAGGCGGAAAAACCCTTGCCGCCATATTCCTCGGGAATGATCATGCCCAGGAAGCCCTTGTTCCTGATGTATTGCCACACTTCAAGCGGCATGTCCTGCTGCTGCGTGCACGCCCAGTCGTTGGTGAGGCGGCACAACTCCTCGACTTCGTTGTCGAGGAAGGCCTGCTCCGCGTCGTTCAGCTTCGGCCATGGGTAACTGTCGAATTTCTTCCAGTCTGGGTTGCCGCTGAAGAGTTCGCCTTCCCACCACACCGTCCCGGCTTCGAGCGCATCCCGCTCAGTCTGCGACATGCTCGGCAGCGCCTGGCGGAAGGCCTTGAAGATCGGCGCAGTCACCCATTTTCGGCGCAGTGATTCGGTGAGGAACAGATACATCGCCCCCCCATACACCGCCAGCGCCAGCAGGGTCAGAAACACCGACCAGTCAGCTGCCCAGCCCATTGCCGCCAACCACACCAGCCCCGCCAGCAGCCAGGCACCCAGTGGCGCGCGCCGGTAGGCGAGCGCACCCGCCAGGAGGGGGAGGAAAACCAGGACAAACCAGAACATCACCGTCTCCTTAACGGGCGCTGCAGCCTGAGCCGCACGCCCTGTCATCAAAATTCATCGCCACACGGCTACTCGCCCAGATCGGGCAAGGGTGCCCTCAGGCCACCCAGCAGAAAACTCATCAGGCGCGGCAGCAGATGGGCCGGATCTTCGTCCTTGCAGGACAAACCCGCCATTGCCTGCACGCCTTCAATCCCCACCATCGCGAAAGACATGGCCCCCATCATGAAGTGGAAGCGCCACATGATTTCCGCCCGCGAAACCTCGGGCAGCGCCCGAAACAGCGCACCAAGGAAACGATCCATCACCTCGGCATACTCCTCGGCGAGGAACTTACGTACGAAGGTGTTGGGCTCGTTGCAGGTACGACTGAGCAAACGCATGAAAGTGGCACCGCCGTGCTCGGTATCCGCAGCCATGACCAGGGCCGTGCCGAAAAAAGCCTCGACGATACGACTGGGTTTCAACGGAGCATCGCCGACTTCGGTCTCAAGATGGTTCAAGGCGGCAAGCCGGGCCTCGTTGAGTGCGGTCAGCCGGCGCCGAAACACGGCCTGGATCAGCGCATCCTTGCTGCCGAAGTAATAGTTCACCGCAGCCAGATTGGCATTTGCCGCACGGGTGATCATGCGCATCGAGGTGCCCTCGAAGCCGTGCTCGACAAACAGGGACTCTGCCGCATCGAGAATGCGGTCAGGGGTTTCGGGCTGAAGCGTGCGGGTAACTGAGCGCATCTGCAGTGCCATTTAAAACATCTGTTTTAAGCATACGTTCTCCTTATTCGGTGTCAAGCCGGACCTATGGGCAACAGCCCGTTTGACTCGCGCACGGCAGCGCAACAGAATCGGGCGCTCGCAGCCCGCTCCCCAAGCCAGGAAACACCATGAGACGCGCCCCCGCCGCCGCCCCACCCGGCCCCGAGCCCACTGAACGCCGTGACTGGCAAACCCTGAAAAGCCTGTTCCCCTTCATCTGGGCCTACAAATGGCGGGTGATCTTCGCGCTCGGCTGTCTGATCGTGGCCAAGGGTGCCAACGTGACGGTGCCCATCATTTTCAAGCACCTCATCGACGACCTGTCGGTGACGCGTGAGCAGGCCTTCATCCTCGTGCCCGCGGCGCTGCTGCTCGCCTATGGCGCCCTGCGCTTTTCCACCTCGCTGTTTACCGAACTGCGCGAGGTCGTCTTCGCCCGCGTCACCCAGCAGGCGGTGCGCGAGATATCGCTGCGCGTCTTTCGACGCTTGCATGCGCTGTCGCTGCGCTTTCACCTCGAACGCCAGACCGGCGGCCTGACGCGCGACATCGAACGCGGTACGCGCTCGATCAGCTCGCTAATCAGCTACACCCTGTACTCGATCCTGCCGACGCTGATCGAAATCAGCATGGTCATCGGCATCCTGCTGGCGGAATACGATGCGGTGTTCGCCCTGATCGCGCTGACGGCGCTGGTGATCTACGTCACCTTCACGGTAACGATCACGAACTGGCGCACCAAGCTGCGGCGCGAGGCCAACGAGCTCGACTCGGCCGCCAATGCGCGTGCGATCGACAGCCTGATCAACTTCGAAACGGTGAAGTACTTCAATAACGAGGACTTCGAGGCACGCCGCTACGACGAGCAGCTGCAGAAATGGACCACCGCCCAGGTCACCAA
>DAORUJ010000006.1:0-60361 GCA_035433105.1 Thauera sp. | reverse complement strand
AGGCGACTTCGTGATAGTGCGGATCGCACTCCTGGCTGGAGGCGCAATAGACGCAAATTCGCATGGTATCGTCCGGGCGGAGCAGGGCCTCGATTGTACGTTGTGCGGATCGGCCATCGGCACATCGGCGAGGCGTGCAGCACAGGTTTCAACGCCGGACAATCCCGCACAGGCTTCGCCCATGGATCCCGAAACCACTCCACCCCGACGTTCGCTGATTCGCGACGTCGCGTTTTTCCAGCTCAAGCTGCTGCTCGATGCGGCACGCGACCTGGTCCTCAGTCCGGTTTCCCTTGCCGCGGCGCTGCTGGATTTCGTCCTCTCAAGGCACCAGGCACCGCGCTATTTCCCGGCAGTGTTGCGACTCGGCGAACGCAGCGAGGCGTGGATCGACCTGTGGTCGGCCGGGCGCGATGCGCAATCGCCCGAGCGCATGAACGTGGATGCCGTGCTGAGCCATGTCGAAGCCGTCGTCCGCGACCCGAAAGGCGGTGCCCATCGTGCTCGCGTCCTCAAACGCTGGGCCACCCGGCAAGCAGCGAAATCACGCCGTGCCGATGCGCCTGAGGCGACGCCCGGCGAGACTTCCGACTGATCAGCGTTGCCCTAGTCCCACAGGCGCAAGGGCATCAAGCTCCAGAAAGCCAGCACGATGCTCCACTGCAGCACGCCGAGCATGGCCAGCTTGTCCCCTGATGTTGTCGCAGGCCGACCACGGGAACGCCACAATCCGGCGATCATCGCCAGCGGCAGCATGGCAGTGACCACGGCCAGCAGTGCGCTTGCCGGGGTGAGATCGCCAAGTTGCAGGAACGATTGCCTGAAGAACAACGGCATGGGAAGCAACAGCGCGATGCAGGCGAGGAACGGCACAGGATCCACAGGCCGCCATCGACGGCGCAGCAGGCGCAGGATGCCGAACACGAGCAGGTGGATCAATCCAGCCATTCCCGCAATGAGACTGGCCCACAGCGGAAGCATGCGCCACAGGCTGATCTGCTCGTGGCTGCGAAAACCATCGCTGATGACGCGTCGCGCGTCATCGGAAACAAGCAGCACGTGCGATGCGAACGTCCTGTCCTCGGCGCGGAAAAGCCGGCCCCCCACCGGCACCAGGGATCGGGTCTTGCCCTGGAACGGCTTCAGTTGAAGGTGCTGCCCGTCCCAGCGCACGCTTGCGAAACCGAGAACCCTGTCGAGGTAGGCGAAACTTTCCGTGCGGTTGGGTGCCAGCACGTAAATGCCTTGCCAGTCACCGATCGCTTCGGGCGCTGCCGCCGTCGCTGTCGGCATAGCGGCGGCAATGCCGAGCTCGCCGACAAGCAGGGCATCAAAGCGATCGTAATCGGCTGTCTCGACATCGGCATTCATGGCAACGAAGAAAGCTTTCTGCAATTCAGGAAACAGGCAGAAGTTCGCGCGGAATCCCACTGCAGTACCGACATGGCAGTTGCCGATGACGCCATGCCGGTCGCGGCTGTTCAAGCCGAGGCCGTACCCGGCATCCAGCAAGCCCGCGGCGACCGCTTCGGTGGTTGTCGGCCGCCCCATCGCCCGCAGCAGCGCGGAGGCGATGAAAGGCTGCCCATCGATTTCACCATTGCTCATCAGGAAGCGCGCGAAACGTCCCATGTCTGCCGCGGTCGTGGTGAACTGTCCGGCCGGACGCAGATGCAGCGGCACGCTCGCCTGGGTTGCTCCGTCTTCGAAATGGCCCATGGCCAGGCGTGCGTCCGCATCCGGCCCTGCCTGCGAAACGAAGCGGAAGCTGCTTTGCCGCATGCCGAGCGGGCGCAGCAAATGGGCATCGAGTTGCGCCTCATAGCGCTCGCCGGCAACGCGTTCGATGAGCATGCCGAGCAAGGTGTAGCCAAGGTTTGAATAGGAAAGGCGACTGCCGGGTTGACTGCGGATGCGCAGCGGGCCGCGCTGCATGCTCCTGCTCAACGGCGCATCAGGTTCGGCAGTGAGGCTGAAGACCTGCCAGAGCCGCGCATCGTCGAGTCCGGAGGTGTGATCCAGCAGGTGTCGCACGCGCACGGGATGGCTCGATGCCCAGGGATTCTCGAACTCGATCTCGGGCAACAGTGATGTCACCGGGCTGTCCAGTGACAAGCGCTTCTCGGTGACCAAGCGCAATATCCCGGCAGCAATCAGGGTCTTGACGATCGAACCCGTCTGCACCTTGCTGTCTGCGGCAAGCACGGTCCTGCGCTTCGCATCGGCGAGGCCGGCTGCGCCCGTGGCAATCCCGTCCGGCGTCAGCGTCGTCCAGACGACACCGACCAGCCCTTCCTCTTCGATGGCAGCCGCAAACGCGGCCTGGAGTCCAGTGCTGGTGGCGGGTTCCTGCGCGCCTGCGGGTGCCTGTGTCGCGCCTGCGCACATGATCCCGGTGGCGACAAGCCACTTCAGCAGTTTCCCCATCGGCATCCTGCTCCAAACCCACCGGCAGCTCTGGCGTAGCTACTCGACGGTCACCGATTTGGCCAGGTTGCGTGGCTGGTCGACGTCGGTGCCGCGCAGCACGGCGACGTGGTAGGCGAGCAGTTGCAGCGGGATGGTGAAGATGGCCGGGGCGATGAAATTGCTTCCCGAATCAAACTTGATCACTGCGCCACGTGAGTCGCCGTTCGCAATTTCGACCTTGTTGTCGGCAAACACGAACAGTTCACCGCCGCGGGCGCGCACTTCCTCAAGATTTGACTTCAGCTTCTCCAGAAGCGTGTTGTTGGGTGCCACCGCAATCACCGGCATATCCTCGTCGACGAGGGCAAGCGGGCCATGCTTGAGTTCGCCCGCCGGGTAGCCCTCGGCGTGGATATAGGAAATTTCCTTGAGCTTTAGCGCGCCTTCGAGCGCGACTGGATAGTTCGCGCCTCGACCGAGGAACAACGCATGGTTCTTCTGCACAAATCGTTCAGCCAGCTTCGCAATGGCGGGGGCTTGTTTGAGCGCCTCGGAAACAAGTCGCGGCAGGCTGCTCAGGTCATTCACCAGCTCCTTGTAGCGGCTGACTTCCAGCCCATTGATGCGTGCCAGTTCGAGCACGAGCAGGCCGAGTGCGCTGAGCTGGGTGGTGAAAGCCTTGGTCGAGGCAACGCCGATCTCGGGTCCGGCGCGGGTCATCAGCACAAGATCGGATTCACGGACCAGACTGGACTCCGGAACATTGCAGATCGCGAACGAACCCAGATAACCCCGACGTTTGGCCTCGCGCAATGCGGCCAGGGTGTCTGCGGTTTCGCCGGATTGGGAGATGGCGAGAAACAAGCTGTCGGTCGGCACCACGCTATGCCGGTATCGATACTCGCTGGCCACCTCGACGCTGCACGGAATGCCGGCCAAGGCTTCCAGCCAATAGCGCGCGACCAGACCAGCGTGGTAGCTCGTGCCGCAGGCGATGATCTGCACATGGCGCACGCGCTTGAGCAAGGCCTCGGAATCGACGCCAAAGATGTTGGGAAGAATGTGTTCGCCGGAGATGCGCCCTTCCAGAGTGTCGGCAATGGCGCGGGGCTGCTCATAAATCTCCTTGAGCATGTAGTGACGGTATTCGCCACGTTCGACAGCGTCAGTGGAGAGTTCGCTCGCGTACTGGCTGCGCTCGACGGCGTTTCCGTCCGCATCTTCGATCGAGACCGAGGTACGCGAAATTTCGACCAGATCGCCTTCCTCGAGATAGCAGAACTGGTTGGTGACCTTGATCAGAGCCTGCACATCCGAGCCGAGGAAGTTCTCGCCAATGCCGAGGCCGATCACCAGCGGGCTGCCGCGGCGGGCACCCACCACGTTGCCGGGTTCATCGCGCGAGATCACGGCAATTGCGAACGCGCCCTCCAGGCGAGCGATTGCGGCGCGAACTGCCGCGCGCAGGTTGAGGCCCTGTTTGCAGAAATGATGGATCAGATGCGCGATGACTTCGGTATCGGTATCGGAATCAAAGCGAAAGCCCAATTGCTTCAACTCGGCACGCAAGGCCACGTAGTTCTCGATGATGCCGTTGTGGACGACGCTGATCGCATCAACCGAGGATTGTGGGTGTGCGTTGGCTTCGTTGGGAACGCCATGCGTCGCCCAGCGCGTGTGGGCGATTCCAGTCACCCCCGCAAGCGGATTCGATGCGAGCCGGGCTTCCAGTTCGCGGACCTTGCCGACTGCGCGGGTACGCTGGATTTGCGTGCCATCGAACACGGCGATCCCGGCTGAATCGTAGCCGCGATACTCAAGCGCGCGCAGGCCGGCGATGAGAATGGCGACGACGTCACGCTCAGCCGTGGCAGCGACAATTCCACACATTGGTCATTCCTTTATCTTTGGTCGTGAATTTCACGGATTTTTCATGAAATTCTGCGGATTTTGGCTGCTGATGATAGACCGTTGACGGCTGTCCCGGCAGGGCCCGGTTGAACTTTCGGGGTCATTGCCGTCGTTTGAAGGCACCCGTTGCATTTCCGGCGGAAGACCCAGTCGCGAACGAGGGCCAAATCCTGAGTCGCCGCGCGCAGGAATTCTGCCAACAAGCTAATATCCGGCCCCTGCCCGGCGGTCGCTTTCTGGCACGCCACTTCGACGGATGGACTTGACTGCCCTCGAGCAGCCTGCACGCCAGGTTCACAGGCTTCATGGCAAGGATGGTCCGGAGCTTTGCTTCGACGCTGACCCAGATGGTGTTCTTGGGCGATCCCCGGATCGCATTGAAAAATTGCCGTTGAATGGAGGGGAGATGTTCCGAACTCTGCGTGAACAGGGCACGCGTTGGTTGTTGCTGCTGGTAGTGGTTGAACTGGCGATCCTGATCGGATCGCTGCTGGTTTCGATGCCCTTGCGATATTGGAACGATCCCGAGAATCTGGCTTTGTTCTCGCCGGGGATCGGGCTGCGTGCGGTGATTTTTGGCGTGGTCATGGTGACCGCCATGGGCGCGATGGGTCTGTACCACCCGAACCTTCGCCAGAACTGGCTGGGGTTGCTCGCGCGTCAGGCTGTCGGATTCCTGATGGGCGGTGTCTGCGTCGTGATTGTCTTCTATGTATTTCCGCAGGCCTATGTCGGTCGCAGCGTCATTGGCATTGCGATGCTGATCAGTTTTCCCCTCATTTCGTTGATTCGCGGCCTGTTCGTGCGCCTGCTCGACATCGATGATCTGAAGCGACGCGTTCTCGTTCTTGGATCGGGCCGGCGCGCGGCCAAGATTGTTCGTGGCATGCGCCGCCGGGTCGACCGCCGTGGCTTCAAGGTTGTCGGCTTCTTTGCGCTGCCGGGTGAAACGCTGGCGGTGCCGGAGGAGCAGCTGGTCCAGCATCCAGGTTCGCTTGCGGAAGTCGCCCGGCGACTGGAGATCAATGAAATCGTGATTGCACAGGAAGACCGCCGCGGGCACATGCCGATGGCAGATTTGCTGATCTGCAAGCAGCGCGGCATCCGCGTCACCAGCTTGATTGCCTTCTTCGAGCGCGAGCAGGGCAAGGTCAAATTGAGCCTGATTGATCCATCCTGGCTCATCTTTTCCACAGGCTTCGACGCATCTCCGCTGCGCAAGGTGAGCAAGCGGGTGTTCGATTGCAGCTTGACCTTGGTCATCCTCGCCCTGGCCTGGCCATTCATCCTGCTGACGGCGCTTGCCGTGTGGCTCGAAGGCAGTCGGGGTGCGCCAATCCTCTACAGGCAGGAGCGTGTCGGCGAGGGAAACCAGAACTTCATGCTGATCAAATTCCGCAGCATGCGCACGGATGCCGAACAGGATGGCGTCGCACGCTGGGCCAGCAAGCACGACGATCGGGTCACCCGAGTCGGCCGCTTCATCCGCAAGGTGCGCCTGGATGAACTGCCTCAACTCTGGAACGTGCTGCGCGGGGACATGAGCCTGGTCGGCCCGAGGCCGGAGCGTCCCGAATTCGTCATCGAGCTCGAAAAGAAGATCAATTATTATGATCTTCGACACTGCGTAAAGCCCGGCCTGGCCGGATGGGCGCAACTCAACTATCCGTATGGAGCCGATGAAAAGGATGCCGCGGAAAAGCTCAAATACGACCTGTTCTATGTCAAGAACCAGACCATCACGCTGGATCTCGTCATCCTGATCCAGACCGTGGAAGTTGTGCTGTTTCGGCGCGGGGCGCGTTGAGGCTGACCTGGTCCGCGGACCACGCAACGAATGCATGGTCCGGGAGGGTTGCTCAATCGAAGCCGGAATTGAACAAGGGGTCAGCGGTGGTGCTGCGCCAGTAGTCGAGCAGATCCTTCAGCGCCTGCGGCATGTTCTGCGCCGGCGCATGTCCGGCCTGATCAGTCGTATTGACGCCGTGACAACCCCCGCAAGCGCGCACTTCGCCGGGTTTCACCGATATCCAATAGCGCTCGGCCACCACTGGGGTACCGTTGGCATCGGTTGATTGCCAGGCCATGGCGCGCTGCGCCGGCACGATCGCGGCGACCGAACCGTCACTGGCGATCTTGACGGATCCGGGAGGTGCGCCGGGTCCCGGGGCGGGCATGAACTGCAGAGCCATCGCGTCGTGAAGCGGTTGGGCCAGAACGCGACGCCCGCGGTTCGGAGAAACGGCGCCGCCGAGGCCTCGTACCTGGTCGCCCTGGAGGAATTGCATGAACTGGATGTCATGGCTTTGCCCGCTGTTGCCGAGGGTCTGCACACCGCCGGGAACGCGCAGATTGTAGGGTTGCTGGCGATCGCGGCCGTCGCGCGTGGTGACGTTGCGGCTGACCAGGACACCCAGTCCGCGAGCGGCCAGGAAGTTCTGGAATGCCGTGAAATCAACGTTTGCGGCTGCGAAAGCCTGCGCTTCGGGTGCTTCCGGGGCAGCTTCGACGGTATCCGGCGGAACCGGCCGGGAGCGCACTTCAACAGCCGACAGTTCCCATAGCGGACCGTTGTAGCTCACGCGCACATCCGGATCCCACCAGGAAACCGATTTGGTGATGCCAGTGGTCAGGGCGCCATTCGGATCGGCCCGTAGCGAGCCACTCGCGTCGCGTATCAGGCTGTAGAGGCGGAACTTGTAGCGGGGAACCGGGTTGGCCCGGGTGCCGTCATTCGCTGATTGGCGCGGTTCGGCCACCCACGAGGCCAGCATGCCGCCATTCGAGAGCGGCAACGGATTGCGGTAGTGACCCGTGAAGTCGGCCGGCACCGCTCCTGGATGGAAATCTCGCGAGCTGCGTGGAGTCTGATAGGTCACCTGCATGTTCGACGGGTTGGTGCTTGGCGAGCCGTTGATCGAGACGATCTGCCCGGAAGCGTGGGTGTAGAACTCGGGCGCATCAATGGCGAAATAACGCCCGGGGGAAGTCGGATCCTCGGCAATCTGCAGCCAGTTTTCCGTCACATTGGTGTTGGCCCGCGGCGGTGCGGCGGCATCGCTGAAATCGATCAGGCTGCTGTCGTTTCTCAGGCTGCGGTTGAAATAGCCGAACAATTCATGACGACCGATGTGATTGAGGGTTTCTTCGCCACTGCCGTCCTGGTTGATCATCCAAGGGAAGAAGTGGTTGAAGCGCAGGCCGAATGTCGTTGCGGTGTCTTCGCGCGGCTCCGGAAACACGTCCACGGCCGCGCTGGTTGCCGCAGCGGCCGATTCCGACCCCCAGTTGAATGCCCCATAGCTTGAATTTTCGGCTTGCTGATCACGCTGCAGGTGATCCCAGCGGGTGAAGATGACGCGACCAAAACTGTCGACGAAGGGGCGGAACGATCCGGACGGGGCATGTTGCAGAAGGACCAGCCTGCCGGTCGCCGGATTGAGCTTCCACAAGCCGCTCGGTGTTGGCGTCGATTCGTACTCGTCCAGTTGCGGATAAAGGTGGCGATCGCCGTTGCGCGAGCGGTCGCTGACAAAGATGATGCTGCCATCAGAAGCGTAGGTCGGTTCGACGTTGTTGGTGTCGGCGGGCTGGTTGGTCACGCGCGATATGCTGACGGTCTGGCCACTGCCAAGACCGCTGATCTCGTAGAGTTGCCAATACGTCGTGATCTGCTGGTATTGCGAAGTCGGCGCGCCAATGACCATGCTGAAAACCGCTTTGCTGCCATTGAAATGGACGGCCGGGTCGCGCACCGCGATCGCGTTTGCGCCCTGCATGCCGCTGCTGCCGTAGCCGGCTTCGGCGGTCAGGTTGCGCAGGGTTCCGTTCGGGTAGCGGATCCACAGGTCACCACCGCGGGCAGCACTCTGCATGTCGGACATGTGGTTGGCGAAAACTGTGCCGATCGTTGCGAAATCCTGCGGCACCGGTACCTGGGTGACAAAGAGAATGGGGTTCGGAAGGTTTGCCGCGGCCATCGCCGTTGAAGCGGTCATCGCGCCGGCAAGCAAGGCGGCGCGGGCGGTTTTCGAGAGGCGTGAAACAAGGACGGGGAAGCGCATGACAAGGGGTGCTGCTGCAATCAGGAAATTGCATGCTGGTTGAATACCGGGGTGCAATTGGTGACAGCAGTCACAGCTAAACCATTGATGTAGCAAATGATTGTAGAAAACGGTAACCAAGGCTCATTTGCCGGTCGGATATGCGAAGCCGGTCACAGGCGGAGCTGAACACCCACCGCAAGGCGTTTGCCGTAATAGCCGGCTGGCTCCAATGATCGGCTTGGGTCGATAATCCACCGCTCTGATGCCAGCCGTCCCGGCGCGGGCAGCAATTCAACGACCTTCCACGGGGACCGTGCATGATTGCCAGGCTACGCCATTGGGCGGCCCGTTCGACCCATCCGGCTGCGAGGGCCTTGCGCACCCTGCGCAAGCAATGGAGCACATTCAGCTTGCCTGCACCGCGCGTGATCGTCGTGCCGATGCTGTACGTCTTCCTGTTTCTGCGTGGGATCATTTTCTTTCTGCGCCGCCGGTTCCTCGCCGAGCCACTGCTCAAGGCGTATTGCACGAAACACGGCCGCGGGGTGACCACCGGCATTTATGTTCCCTGGATCAAGGGTCGCGGCGAGTTGATCCTCGGCGACTATGTATGTCTGAATGGAAAGATCAGCATCGCCTTTGCCGCCAGTTTCGTGCCCAACCCGCGCCTCAGCATTGGCGACCATTGCGATATCGGCCACAACACGAGTTTTGTAGTCGGGCGGGAAATCACCATTGGCGCCCATGTCCAGATCGCCAGCGGGGTCTCGTTCCGCGATTCGACCGGACACGCCAGCGATCCGGCCTTGCGTCTCGCCGGGGTGCCGCCGGATCCCAGCGAGATCAAGCCGATAGTTGTCCACGACAATGTCTGGATTGGCACCGGAGCGATGATTCTTCCCGGCACGACCATTGGAGAAGGCTGCATCATCGCGGCCAATTCGATCGTATCCGGGGCGGTGGCGCCGAATACGGTTGTCGCCGGCAATCCGGCGCGGCGGGTCAGTGTGCTGACGCCCGCGACAAAGGGTGAAGTCGAGCAACCTGCGACGATCCCGACTGATTCGTGATCACGATCCGCGGGCGTTCAAACATGCATTCCGGGGCTCACCCCTGATGTCCTCGTTGTCGCGTTCTGGCAAACTGCGCAGCCTCGCGACACCGAACCCGGTTGTCCCGGCTCAAGTCCCATCCCCACGACTTCCCAGAGTGGCGCATGCACACGATTGAAACCCGTATCCGCGATTTCGTCCGCGACACGTTTCCCTCCGAGGATCATGACGATCTCGCTGCCGAGCAAAGCCTGTTTGACGCCGGCATCCTTGATTCAATTGGCGTCCTCAGCCTGGTCACCTGGCTGGAGTCGGAGTTCGAGATCATCGTCGATGATGACGACGTGATCCCTGAGAATATCGACGGCATCGGCCCGCTGATCCGCTACGTCAATCGCAAGCGAGCCGAGGCGGGACTGCCGGAATGATCCGCTACGAGGAGCTGCTGCGCCGCTCTGCCGAGCGCGATCCGGATCGTATTGCCCTGGTCGCCCAGGGCAAGCGCACAAGCTATGCCGAGTTGCACGCCGAGTCCGAGCGTTTCGCCGCGGGCCTGGTCGACCATGCGCATTTGCGCAATGGTGAGCGTTGCGTGTTGTTCATCGACAACCGGCTTGAGGCGGCAATTGGCATTTTTGGCACCCTGCGCGCAGGCGGTGTCTTCAGCGTCATCAATCCCACCACCAAGGCCGACAAGCTGGCCTATGTGCTGAACAACTGCGAGGCTTCAGTGCTGGTTACCCAGGCGGCCTTGCTTCCGGTCGCCCGTGCTGCCGCCGCGCGGGCGGCGAGTGTGCGGCGCATCATCGTGGCCGACGTCGAGAATGACGCTGCTGGCGACGACATCGCCTGGACCGAATTCATGGCGACAGCGCCGGCCGCGCTGGATGCCCCCGCGCTTGGCATAGACATTGATCTGGCCATGCTCGTCTACACCTCGGGTTCTACCGGCCAGCCCAAGGGCGTGATGATGACGCACCGGAACATGGTGTTTGCGGCGACCTCGATCACGACTTACCTCGAGGCGCGCAATGACGATGTGATCCTCAGCGTGTTGCCACTGGCGTTCGACTACGGCCTGTACCAGCTGCTCATGTGCGTGATGATGGGCTCGACTCTGGTGCTGGAAAAATCCTTCGCGTTTCCGCAGAAGATCCTGCCGATGCTGGCCAGCGAAAAAGTCACCGGCTTTCCACTGGTGCCGACGATGGCGGCGCTGATCGTGCAGTTGCGCAACTTCAAGCCGGAATGGGCCGCGAGCGTGCGCTTCCTGACCAATACCGCCGCGGCGTTGCCACCGGCGCATATCCAGAAGCTGCAGGATTTGTTCGCCCGATCGCGGGTTTATTCAATGTACGGCATGACCGAATCCAAACGCTGCACCTGGCTGCCGCCGGCGCAGCTGGACAAACGTCCTGACAGTGTCGGTATCGCCATTCCGGGCACCGAAGTCTGGGTGGCCGATGATGAGGGCAAGCCGGTTGCGGCAAACGTGGTCGGCGAGTTGGTCGTGCGTGGCGGTCATGTCATGCAGGGTTACTGGCGCAACGAGGAAGCCACCGCGAAAACGCTCAAGACCGGGCGCTATCCGTGGGAGAAGGTGCTGCATACCGGCGATCTATTCCGCATGGACGAGGAGGGTTTCCTGTATTTCGTCGGGCGCAAGGACGACATCATCAAGTCGCGCGGCGAGAAGGTCAGCCCGAAAGAAGTCGAGAACGTGCTCTACGCACTGGCCGGGATCAAGGAAGCCGCTGTCGTCGGCGTGCCGGACGAAGTGCTCGGACGTGCGCTCAAGGCACTCATCGTCAAGGCCGATGATGTGGAAATCGAGGCACGCGAAATCATCGCCCATTGCCTGTCCCGGCTCGAGGATTTCATGGTGCCGCGATTGATCGAATTCCGCGACGCGCTGCCGAAGACCAATACCGGCAAGATCCGCCGTTCCGTGCTGCAGGCCGAGGCCGAAGGGCGCATCTTGCCTGGCGACGAGGAATAGGCGGGCTCTGGATCAGATCAGCGCTTCGACCACGTCCGCGTGACCGAGGAAGTCGCGTGGGCTGGCTGTGCGGCCATAGGCACCGGACTGGAACACCACGACCAGGTCGCCCACTTCGGCCACATTCAGCGGCACACGATCGGCGAGCAGATCCAGTGGCGTGCACAATGGCCCGACCACGCTGGCCGTTTCGGTTTCGCTGCTGCGCCGGTTGACCTCGACGGGATAATTCTTGCGCATGACCTGGCCGAAGTTGCCCGAAGCAGCCAGGTGCTGGTGCATGCCGCCATCGACAACCAGGAAAACCTGTCCACGCGAGATCTTGCGATCGATGACGCGGGCGACATAAAGGCCGGCCTCGCCGACCAGATAGCGGCCAAGCTCGATGACCAGATGTGCGCCAGGCAGGTCCTTGCGCGCACGCACGGCCAGTTCATTGAGGTTGAGCAGGATCGGGTCGGTATCCAGCGGCATGTCGTTGACCGTGTACGGAATGCCGAAGCCGCCGCCCAGATTCAAGCTGCGCAGCGGTGCCGGAAACTGGTCACGCCACTCCAGGGCAAGCTCGTAGCAGCGCAGTTGCGACTCCACAATGGCCGCCGGACGCAAATTCTGCGATCCCGCATACATGTGGAAACCTTCGAAGGCGAGTCCGGCCTGGCTGATCTTATCCAGCATGTTCGTGACTTGATCAGCGTCGATGCCGAACTGCCGCGCACCGCCGGCCATCTTCATGCCCGAGGCCTTCAGCTCGAAAGGCAGGTTGATCCGCACGGCGACGCGCGCAGCTTGGCCCCATTGCCGGCTGGCATCGGCGAGGATGCCAATTTCACGAAACGATTCGATATTGATCAGGATACCGGCGGCAACGGCTTGGCGGAGTTCGCTGGCGGACTTGCCCGGCCCGGCAAAGCTGATGTGCTCTGGAGACATTCCGCTGTCGAGGGCGACGCGCAATTCGCCGCGCGATGCCACATCGATGCCGTCAACCTGGCCGGCCATGTGACAGACCAGGGCCGGCATCGGATTGGCCTTCATCGCATAGTGCAGATGCACCTCGGCCGGCAATCTGGAGCGCAGATTTCGAGCCCTTGCGCTCAGGCGCTCGCGATCGTAGAGATAGCAAGGGGTCGAGCCGACCGACTCGACAACCAGTGCCAGCGGCCGATTACCGATCAGCAACTCGCCGTCGTTGTTTCTTTGCCACGGATCCCGACTGGACCAGTTCGCGCTGGTCGCCGTCACGGCTGGTGCTGGGTCGGTCATTCGGTTTCCGCCGGCTGCTGCATCAAGGTCTGGCATTCTACGGATTGCATCATTGCGTCGCATCCAGGATGCGGCTACGTGGTGTGGGGTTGGGCGTATTTCATCGGAGCGGGAATGCGCGTCGGATCAATTGCGGTGGTCCGGCAGGTTTGCGTCAGTGGCCAGGGGCCAGTGGCAGAAAGGGATCTGATTTTCCAATCAAGAGCGTGTTTTCACGCTCTCCAAATGAATAAACAACAATAAAAATACAGGGAGTGCCGAGCATTGCTGAATGCTCGGTGGAACTGCGTCGCAGTTTCCGGAGTCGATTCATCCTGGCCTGGGAAACTGGGAGAATCATCACGAAAATCAGACATTTGAGAGTCCATTCTGCACTGCAACAAATTCCGCA
Organism: Thauera sp.; assembly: GCA_035433105.1. Taxonomy (GTDB): domain Bacteria; phylum Pseudomonadota; class Gammaproteobacteria; order Burkholderiales; family Rhodocyclaceae; genus Thauera. The sequence continues at coordinate 47,287 of DAORUJ010000006.1, read as the reverse complement.
GTCATGGACGCGCGCACTCCTCAAAGTCGTTGGCCGGCGTGGTCACCCCTGATTGGAACCTGGCCGGGACGCTCGCAAAATGGTTGGAAAAAGATGCCCAGAATACTCATTCTCCTGCTCGCGCTGGTGAGCCTGCCCGCCGCGGCCACAGAGTGGTTCGTCGCTCCCGGCGGAAGTGACAGCGCCAGCGGAACATTCGCCGCACCGTTCAAGACAGTTCGTCATGTGCTCGACATGACGAGCGCGGGTGATGTGATCACCCTGCGTGCCGGCACCTACAACGAGTGTGACGTGCGCCTGCGCAAGCCGCTTACCTTGCGCTCCTACGCCAGTGAACGTGCCCACATCCACTGCAACATTACCGTTAACAACAGCGTAACGATCCAGATCGATACGTCCGCCAGCGGCAGCGTCTTGCGTCAACTCGAGATCAGCGGTGGCATGTACTACGGCATTCAGCTGCAGACGGACTGGTACCCGGATCCCTGCTGCGCCACCAAGTCCGGCCCCTCAAACATCCTGCTTGAGGATCTCAAGATCCACGATACCGGCCGCGATGGCATCAAGATCACGCCAAAGTCCAACCATGTGACGATCCGCAACAATGAGATCTGGAAAACCGGAGCCGCCGAAGCGCCGGGTACGCCGCTCGACAACCGCAATGCGGATGGCATCGATAGCGTCAACGTTTCCAACCTGGTGATCGAGGACAACTACATCCACGACATCTCGACCACCGGTCTCTACTTCAAGGGGGGCTCCAGCGATGTGCTGGTCCAGCGCAACCGCATCGAGAACACCGGCATGTCCGGGATCCTGGTCGGTTTCGATACCAGCGTCGAGTTCTTCGACCTTACCATCAACCCGCAGTTCTATGAATCGATCCGCGGCACGGTGCGCAACAACATCATCCGCAATACGGTTTACGAGGGTATCGGCCTGTACTCGGCGAAGGACGCCGTGGTCGTCAACAACACGATCATCGATACCGCCCAGCTGGGTCACGCCGCGATCTATTTCGGAGTGCCGGCGCAGGATTGGGATCCGATCGCTGGCCGCCCGCCCAGCATCAACCCGCTGATTCGCAACAATCTGGTCCAGCAGTACGGCGGCAATTGCGTGGAAATACGTCATTGGAACGAGTTTGGTGGTGTCTCCGGCCTGATCGGAAACCCGAACACTGATTTCAATCTCTTTACAAACAGCAACGGTGCCTGCGTGTTCCGCGATGCGCGTCCCGGCAGCCCGATTTCCGCGGGTGGAACGCTGGCCCAGTGGCGTGCCTATGAGGCAGCTGATTTGCACAGCATCTACGCCCCTGCGGGCATCGATACGAGCGGCCATCTGCTGGTTGGCAGTGCCGCCATCGATGCCGGTACCACACTGACCCAGGTCACTGATGATTTCGACAAGCAGCAGCGCTATCCGCCCTACGACATCGGTGCGGATGAATTGAATGCGCCGCCGCCAAACCAGATTTTCCTCGGATCCTTCGACTGAAATTCGGTGACGGCATCACGCGCACTGCTTGCCCACCTGTTACCCATCACCTTTGTCTGACGCAGGGCGGAATCCGATTCGTGGATACCGCCCTGCGTCAGCTGACGGCGTGTTTGGATTAGACTCGATTGATCCGTCATGTCGCGCCAGTTGTCTGAGCTGGCCAGGGAAATCCCTCTTGTCCCGACTCCTGCTGCTCTTTGTGGTGCTGGTTGCTTTCCCGGCCATGGCCCGCGAATGGTTTGTCTCTCCCGAGGGTGACAACGCTTTGGGCGACGGAAGTCGGGCGCAGCCGTTTCGCACGGTTGGCCACGTGCTCGACACCTCGATCGACCTGACCAAGGCAGGCGATACCATCATCCTGCGCAAGGGGGTTTATCACGAATGTGATGTGCGCCTGCGCAAGCGTCTGAGCTTGCGCGCGGAGACAGGCGAGAGCGCCCATATCCAGTGCGACATGCAGGTCAAGGACAGCGTTGTCGTCCAGATCGATCCGGAAGCCAGTGGCAGCCGCGTTGCCGATCTCGAACTCAGCGGCAGCATGTATTACGGCATCCAGTTGCAGACGGGTTGGTATCGCGGTGAGGGTCAGCAAAAAACCGGGGCGAGCAATATCGTGCTGGAAAACCTCAGGATCCACGACACCGGCCGCGACGCCATCAAGATCACACCGAAGTGTGATCACGTGACCATCCGCAACAGTGAAATCTGGAATACCGGAGCCGCCGACCCGCCGGGTACGCCGCTGGAACGACGCAACGCCGAAGGTATCGACAACGTCGGTGGCTCGCACATGCTGGTCGAGGACAATCATATCCACGACATCGCCACGACCGGGCTCTATTTCAAAGGCGGTGCCAGCGATGTGCTGATCCAGCGCAACCGCATCGAGAACACCGGCATGGCCGGCATCCTGGTCGGATTCGATACCAGCGAGGAATTCTTCGATCTGCAAGCCAATCCGGAATACTACGAATCAATCCGCGCCATCGTGCGCAACAACATCGTGCGCTACACCGGCTATGCGGGCATCGGGCTGTATGCGGCGCGCGACGCGCAGGTACTCAACAACACGATCACCGATGCTGGCCGACTCGGTCATGCCGCGATTTATTTCGGCATCCCGTTCCAGGATTGGGATGCCAAGGCCGGCCGGCCGCCCAGCGTCAATCCAGTGATCCGCAACAACCTGATTGTCCAGGACGGTGGTACCTGCGTGGAGATCCGCTGGACGCGTGAGCTGGGCGGATTGTCCGGCCTGCGTGGTGCGCCCGGAACCGACTACAACGGCTATCAGAATCGTCGTGGCGCATGCCGTTTTGTCGACATGCGCGTCGACAGTCCATTGCGCGCTGGCAACCTCGAAGAGTGGCAGGCACATGAGCACAGTGACGCGCACAGCCTGAGTGCCGATTTCAAACTTGATGCGCAAGTCAGACCTGGGTCGCAAAGTCCGGCCATCGCTGCCGGAATCCCAATCGAAGAGGTCAAGCTCGATTTCGACAAGCGGCCCCGATCAGGGACCAATGACCTGGGTGCCCTCCAGTCCGCGAAGCCGTGACGGTCACGTATTCAGCGCACACAGGGATGGCCGATCGTCTACTCGTCTTCATCTGCCGAGGTCAGATACATTTCATCCAGTGGTGCCGTTGCGACGAAGTTGCCTGACCAGCGCGCCACCAGCGAACGCCGGCTGCGCTCGACAAAGCCCGCCGACTGCCAGCCCGCCAATGCTGCCTTGGCACCAAAGAATTCGAACGAGATTGAAGCGTAGCCGGCCCGGTAGGCCGCATGCAGCAGTGCGTTGACATGGCCTCGCGAGACGCCAGCAAGGCCTTGTTCCGACCAGCAATCACGCACGTGCAGCATCTGCCCCTGACTCTGGCAGGCAAACCAGGCCATGAGGTCTCCGGTTTGCAGATCGTCGAGCCGGAGGAAACGCGTCGATGTGGGTGATTGCTCGAAACGCCAACGCAGGAACTGCGAGTCGCGCACGGTCAGAATGCCCTCGCTCGGCGCCGAGCGCTGCCAGAGTTGTTCGAATCGGTGATCGACTGCATCGCACCAGTTGGCGCGCAGCCCGCGCGGTTCCGCATGAGCGGGATTCAGCCGCCAGGACAAGTTCATTGCCCATCCAAACGCACTGGCCAAGGCCTTGGGCAAGCTGCGCGCGGCAAAATCCCGATAGCGCAGCACGCGCGCATAGCGGACGATCTCGCCGGGGATTTCATACACCCCGATGCGCTTGAACAGCGGCGCCGCCTTGGCATTCGGGAAGCCATAGAGCAGATCAAAGCGTTGCGCACCCAGCATGGCAAGTTCGCGTTGCAGCAACAGGGCGGGCCCGAGCGAACGATGGTCTGCCATGACAGCCAGATCGACCAGCACGCCGGCTGACAACTCCGTGCCACGCACGCGCATCCGACGCGGCCCGGCGGCGGCGACACCCACACTGAGATCGGTGCCGGCCTGCTTGAGGATCAGCAGCAGCGGCTTGCCCAGCGGACACGATTCGTAGAACCAGGCGAATTTGGCCCGCATGTGCGCATCGTTGCCCAGGTTGTCGCGCCAGATGGCAATCACGGCATCCCGATCTCGATCGACATCACCGAGGCTGACGTAATACGGTGCGGCATCTGCTACGGAGTTCATCGACGCGTGTTCACGGCGCGCCGATCAAGGTGATGGGAGGCAGATGCAGATAGCGGGTGGTGCGCCGCTTGCCCTGGATGTCCTTGTACACGGCCTCGACCTCGGCGGCATCCAGCCCCAGCACGTGGCCGAGATCCTGCGCCGGGACGTCATGGTCGATCGCCCACAGGGCCAGATCCATCGAGCGGTATGGCAGGGCGAAATAAAACTCATCCTGGCCTTGTTCGAGGCTGTAGGTATCCGTTGTTGGCTGGGCGTTGCACAGGCGCTCGGGCAGGCCGAGATAGCGGGCCATGGCGTAGACCTGACTCTTGTACAAATGTGCGATCGGCTTGATGTCGGCAGCGCCGTCGCCGTTCTTGACGAAAAAGCCCTGGTCGAACTCGAGCCGGTTTGGCGTGCCGACCACGGCGTAGTTGAGCCGATCGGCATGGAAATATTCGAGCATCTTGCGCGTGCGCTGCTTGAAGCTGGTGGCGGCAACGATGGTCAGGTAGTCGTTGAGGCGCAACTCGCGCTCGTGCAGCACGCCCGCGTCATCCTGTGCGATCAGGCGAAAGCGGTTGATCGTGCCCTGGCGCGCGCCGACTATGGAAAGCTTCATCTTCCATGAGCGCGTGTATTCGGGCAGCACCCGGCGCACCGCATCATCACGCGCCGAATAGCAGCCGAGCGCCTCAAGCGCCGGGGCTATGTCGAAGCGCTCCACGTTGACGCCGAGATGGTCGACCAGCAACTGTGCGCGTTCGGCACTGTCCGGGTCGGAATCGCGCTCGGGCAGGATCAGGCAGAGGACCCGCTGCGCACCGACTGCACGCACCGCCAGCGCCGCGCAAACCGAGCTGTCGATGCCACCGGATATCGCCACGATCAAGCCACGCCGGTGCAGTTGGCTTGCCAGCCCTTCGCGCAGTTGCGTGGCGATGTGGTCGGCTTCCGTTGCGTAATCGAGATCGAGCACGTTCCAGTCAAGGGGCGGCATGGCTTGCCTCGATCCCATTGCGCCGGGCCAGCAGGACGCGTGTTGCACCATCGGCATCATGGATCTCGCGCACTTCGTCGTATTCGCTGCGGCGCTCCAGGCAACGGGCCATCGAGCGGCCCTGGCCAAGACCCACCTCGAACGCAAGCCAGCCACCGTCGCGCAGCCAGAGCGGCGCCTCGTCGATCAGGCGCATCAGGATCGACACGCCGAGCGGCCCGCCGTCAAATGCGGTGCGCGGCTCATGTGCGGAGATCTCGCTGGGCATCCGTTCAACCTTGGCGCTGCTGATATAGGGTGGGTTGCAGGTGAGCAGATCGATCTGCTGGCGGAAGTCGGGTCCCGCGAACGGAGCGAGCAGATCGCCGCATCGAAAGCTGACTCGCGCATCCAGGCCGAGGCGCAGCGCATTTTCCTGCGCGAGCCCGATGGCCGCCGCATCGATGTCGGCGCCGAAAACGCGTGCGGCGGGGCAGTGCGAGGCAATCGCCAATGCGACGTTGCCGGAACCGGTGCACACATCGACAACCTGGATTCCATCTTGTCCGCCGGCAAGTTGGTTACCGAGCTGGATCGCGGATTCGGCCAGCAGTTCCGTCTCACGCCTGGGCACGAGGGCGGATGCCGCGGCCAGCAGTTCCAGGCCGCAGAAGTCCTGGCGACCAGTCAGGTGCGCAAGCGGGACTCCGTCCAGTCGACGGCTGACAAGCGCATCGACGCGAGCCAGACCCTCGGCATTGAGCGTGGGCAACGGCTCGGAACGCGCAGCAGCGAGCGAACGCGGTTCGCCTGCCGCCAGCCACCACAGTGCACGCAGAGTCGCTTCAGCCGTTTCATCCGGCTTGTCCACAGGCTGGGTGAAGGTCGCACCGAGCGTCGCGCAGCGCGACCGGAACTGGGCATCCATGGTCATTCCTCAACGCCTGCGTAACCGGATCACGGGGCGGCCTGCAAGCGCTGCACGAAGGCGGCCAGGTTGTTCACCGAATCGAAGTTCTCCGGCAGCATTTCGCTGTCCTTGATCTTGATCGCAAACTCTTCTTCGAGAAACATCACGATCTCGAGTACGCCGGTTGAATCGATTACGCCGCGGTCGAGCAGCGAGGCATCGTTGGGCAAGCGTGATCCGTCATCGGTGAACATCAGATTCTCGAGGATGTAATGGCGGATCTTGGCTTCGATTGACATGGAAAACGGGATTCCAGGGGTTGATTTTCGGCCGGGTCAGAATGTTTTCCGGCGGACAAACTGATCGTCGAGCAGCATCGTCGAAAGAATACCCACAAAGGCCTGGTTGTCGGCAAATCCACTGACCCGACCGGATCTGCATTTTTCAAACAGACGCGACACGCGTGTCGCATCAAAGTAGCCGGCGTGGCGGATACGCTCTTCACTGAGCAGGTCGGCGACGTAATCCAGCGGCACGCCGTCGTTGAAGAAACTCGAGCAGTCCGGCGCGCGATAAGGCTGCTTGGTGCGCTGGAGAATGCTTTCCGGAAGCAGGTCGGCCACTGCGCGACGCAGTATGTGCTTCTCGGTCAGGCCGCGGATTTTCCATTGTGGTGGAAGGCGATTGGCAAATTCGATCAGGCGATGGTCGAGAAATGGAAACCGCCCTTCGATCGAATTGACCATGGCCACGCGATCTCCCTGCGAGCTGAGCAGGTATCCACCCATCAGGGTTTTCGCCTCGATGTACTGATCGCGTGCGAGCGGTGACCAGCGCATGATCTGCGGCGGCAGAGTCTTTTCGTAGAAGGCTGCTGCATCCCAGTCGCCGACGCTGGCGCGCATTTCATCGGAGAGAAACCCGAGCGCGCGTTGCGAGGTGGTCCAGCGCGGCATGTGTGCAAACACCGGGCGATCGAGGTAGTCCATGCCCTGACCGAAAAAGGCCCTCGCGAAAGCGGGATTGGCAACCGGGGAATGCTCCAGATAGCCATACAGGCGACCCAGCAACTTCGGCCGCAGCCGAGATCCGGGCTGGCGTGCCCAGAAGCGGCGCACCTTGGCTTCCTTGAACAGGTCGTAGCCGGCAAAGACCTCGTCGGCGCCCTCGCCGGTGAGAACCACCTTGTAACCGGCTTCGCGCACGCGTGCCGAAAGCAGCATCAGGGGCACCGGCGCGGTGCGCAGCACGGGCGCCTCCGTGTGCCAGATCAGGCGCGGAAACGCCGCGCCGATGTCCTCGCGGCGGCAGTTCAGCGTGGTGTGTTCGGTGCCGAGATGGCGGACCATGGTTTGCTGGTGGGTGCTCTCGTCAAACTCGGCATCCTCGAAGGCGACCGAAAACGTGCGCAGCGGCGTATCTGTGTAGTTGCGAACCAGAGCGACGATGGCCGAGGAATCCAGGCCTCCGCTCAGGTAGGCACCGACCGGCACGTCGGCACGCAACTGCAGGCGCACAGCATCGACAAGCAGATCGCGCAGCGATCCAGCGGCGTCGTCGAACGACGCAAAGGGCACCGGCGTGCCGCACTCGGGAAAGTTCCAGTCCCAGTAGCGGGTGATGGTCTCGCGACCATCTTCCTCAATCGCCAGCAGATGCCCCGGCGGCAGGCTGCGTACCCCGTCAAAAACGGTATCCGGCTCGACCGTGGCCCAGAACGTCAGTGCCTGCACCAATCCACGCGGATCGATGCGGGCTTGCTCAGGCTGCACTGCCTGCAGCGCCTTGATCTCGGAAGAGAACCAGAGGCGCCCGCCACTGCGCCGGTGGAACAACGGGCGAATGCCGACGCGGTCGCGCACCAGCAACAGGCGGCTGCGCTCGGCATCCCACAGCGCAATGGCAAACTGACCATTGAGGTGCTCGACAAACCGATCACCATGGCGGTCGTAGAGGTGGAGGATGACTTCGGTATCGGATTCGGTGCGGAAGCGGTGCCCCATGGCCAATAGCGATTTGCGCAATTCGAGGTAGTTGAAGATCTCGCCGTTGAAGCTCATCCAGACGCTGCCGCGCGGATTGCTCATCGGCTGGGCGCCGTTGACCAGATCGATGATGGCCAGGCGCGAATGAGCCAGGCCCACGCCTCGGTCGACGTGGAAGCCTTTGGCGTCCGGCCCGCGATGCGCAAGTGTCGCGATCATCCTCTCGAGATCGCTGCGCGCGGCTTCCGCCGACGGGGCCGAGCCCAGGAAGCCAGCTATGCCACACATGGCCAACCAACCGGCAAGTCAGTGAAGCGATATTTCAGCCAGTTCAGGTTCGCAGGGTGATCGACCGGATGCGCGTCAAGCTGACGATCCATTCAGTCGAACCCGCTGCCGAACACGCCGTCACCGCCTGACGGGAAAGCAAGCAACCACAAGGGTGCCCCTTGTTGCGGTGAATTGGCCCAGCTCACGTTGTAAGTGCCGGCCGCGGTCACCTGGCGTGCGGCAACGACACATTGCACGGCGCTGTTGGGCGGCAGGTCGACGAAGTTCTCGATGATCTGGAAGCCGTTGTTCGGCACGGCGCTGTGATGCAGCCCGCTTTGATCGCCAAACCAGAACGCCAGCAGCGTGGCAGGCCCGGTCGTCGTGACCGACGCGCTGGTGAGCATGCTGCCCGAGTCGGGATAGTTGACTGCAACGATCGGCATGTTTGCGCCGAAGTTCGTGATCTCTATGAAAGGAAGGGTCAGCTCGCCGGCCGGAACGCCGTTCTTGAGGATGCTGACTTGGTGCCCGCTGCCACCATGGGCAGCCTGGACAAAGTACGGCTTGACGTTGAACCTGCCCTCGTAGCCGCGATAAGCCACCGGTGCACCGAGAGCGCGGAACGTGTTGCCCTTGTTGTCGGTGGGTGTGTTGTTGTTGGAAACAAAGCCCGCATTGAAGGCGACCAGGAAGCTGCCCTGGGCTTGCGTCGTGATCGGTTGGGTGACTGCGGTGGAAGGACCGTTGCCATCCTCGTGCCAGAGCAGGGTGTGCTGGCCAAGACCGGATGTTGCGCTGGCAGTGGACGGGCAGGCGGCGGCAGCATGAGTCGCGTTGGTTTGATCGCAATCTGTCAGCGGCATGAATTCGGACACGCCGTTGTTGCCGTTTCCGATGCTCGCCCAGATCATCCGGTGTGCGTCCGGCGAGGACGAGCCCCTGCTCAACAACGCTGCCAGCAGGGCCGGGGCAACAACGATGGCGAGCAGCTTGCTGGCACCGAACATCGGAATTTCCTTTCGCAGGACTGCGGAAGTCTACGCGCCGGCACGCAGTGCGCCAACCATGCTGACGGATGTTCGCAGGGCACGGTTTTTTTGCCGAACAGGGGGCGCGGGTTACTATTGGGTTCAGCACTGCGCGCGGCGAAGGCGTGCTTTCGGGTTTCAAGGTTGCATGACACTCAAGGCCAGAACTCATGGGCAATTTGGCGAGAAGTTTCCGGCGCATTGCCAACGAAATCGCCGAGATGCCGGGTATCCGCCATCTCGCCGAGCCTCTCTATCGACGCGAGTTCAGTGCCAAGCGCAGCAGCGGCAACGCCTACTTCGGCGTCTATCCGGGTTTCGAAGAGGCGCGCCAAGCGGTGCCTGCTTCCCTGCCCGGCGATTTCGACAGCGCCGCTGCCGCCAACCTGTACGAGTACCGGTTTTCGGAAATTGAATCCAGCGACTATCCGGCGCTGTTCTGGCTCGGCCGGCTGCTGGAGCAGGGGCAGCGCCGTATTTTCGATCTGGGCGGGCATGTCGGCGTGAGCTACTACGCCTATCAACAGCACCTGGAATTTCCGACGGATTTGCGCTGGCAGGTACACGACACGGCCAGTGTGATGGAAAAGGGCAGGGACATCGCGCGTGAACGGGATCCTGCGCAACGGCTGGAATTCGTAGATCTCGAGGTTGCCGACGGCTGTGATGTCCTGATGGCAAAGGGATCACTGCAGTATCTCGATTACTCGCTGGCCGAGTTGATCCAGCGCATGCGGGTGCCGCCGCGACATCTGCTGGTCAACCTGACGCCGATGCATCCAAGTCTTTCGTTCTTCACCCTGCAGCACATTGGAATTGCCGTATGCCCCTATCGAGTCACTGCTGTGCCGAAATTCCTGTTTGACATTCGCGCACTCGGCTATCGGCTCAACGTGCGCTGGGATCATCCGGAGCGCAGCGTGCGGGTGCCTTTCCATCCGTATTATTCGATCGATCGCTATCACGGCTTCCATTTCTGCCGCGATTGATGGTGCGGATCGGTTCCGGCCCGGGCTTTTGACATCAGCTGAAGCAAAGTTCTTGAATGCGTCTGCTCCAATCTGGTCTACTTTGGCAACTGTCCAGTGATCCTTGAATCGAGCCAGCCGCCATGGAGGCGGATTTGACGGTGACGATCCTCTCAGGTGGGCCTTGTGCCCGGTATCCTGGCGGGATCATGATGCCGCGGCGTGACCGGTCGGCAGCAGCGGCAGCGAACGGAGCATGACCATGAAGAATGCCTCTTTCAGCAATCTCGATTTGGACTGGTCAAGTTTTGATCCCTGGCGTATCCAGCCGGTTCGGCACCGTTTGACAGATCATCCATTGCTGCAGCCCGACCAACTGGTGGCACTCGGAGCACGTCTGGAGGTGGATGGTCGCGTACGCACGCACAGCGACAACGCCGAAGCCGGCACTCCGTTCAACACAGCGCCGCGCCTGCATCCGAACCGACGCTCGGCAGCGGACACCCTCGAGCATATCCGTGAAGCCAAAGCCTGGATGTCGCTGCTCAATGTGCAGACCGACGACATCTATCGGACATTGGTTGATGAAGTGCTGGATGAGGTTCGAATCGGCATCGATCCGGTTGACCCAGGCATGTGCTATCGCGGCGGCTGGATCTTCGTGACTTCGCCAAGGACGATCACGCCATTTCATTATGACAAGGAGCACAACTTCATCCTGCAGATCCGGGGTCGCAAGACCGTGCACGTCTGGGATCATCGGGATGAAGTCGCCGCCAGCGAGGCTTCGCGCGACCGCTTTCACGCCTGCCACGAGCGCGATCTGCTGTTCTGGAATGAAGGCTTGCGCGCGCGTGCCCACTCCTTTCATCTGGAGCCGGGAATGGGCGCATACATGCCATCGACCAGTCCGCACATGGTCGAGAACGGTGATGAACCTTCGATCACGATGAGCTTCACCTACTACACGGATTCGACCCGGCGCGACAGTCGCCTGCATCGTGTCCACTATCGGTTGCGTCAGCTCGGACTCAGGCCGCCTGCGGTCGGCAAGCGGACGGCCATCGATGGCCTTCTGCACGGAGCTTCCGCCGTTGCTTCCAACGCGCGCCAGCACGCGCTGCGCATTATGGGGCGCACGATCCACACGGATCGCGCCCCCTACGCCTACGCCGATGTCTACTGAAACCACCCGGATTACCTGGGTTGGCTCGGGAATCTGCCGGGCGATCGTGATCAAGCCACGCCAGACTTGAGTCGATGTCCGGACCGGATCGCCAAGCCGAAACCGAATTGATGCTTCGCGACGTGGTGGCGTGCGGGCCAGCGGCACGTTGCGACATCGTTTCGCCGATCGAATGTGCGCTCGGAGTCGAACTTCTGCAGCGCTTGCAGGCGCGTGCCAGGCGCCTGCGAATGGCCGAGGATGCGTTGTTCCAGGCTGCGTTGGCCGTGCTCGACGCCCGGCTGACCGGCAATCGTGCCGTATGGGTCGCACAGCTGGATGGAAGGCTGCACGCGTATCAACTGCCCGATGACGCCATCGTCGATGACTGGCTGACTCAATCAGCCACTTCTTCCGCCAACGCCGGAGAAGTGGCCAGAGCCAGTGATGTTGGCTGCTGGGCTGGTACCCGGGAGTTGGCGGAATCGCGCATTGACGCCCGTTCGCTGGCCTGGTTCATCGTTTCGGGAGAGCAACCCTCGCTGGGCATTCTCGCCTGCTCGGCACCGTTCGATGCGCACGCCGTGCAGTGCTTGCTCAGCGGTATGCAGGAAATCCTTGCGGGGCTGGTCAATGCCGATCGTCTCGCCGAGGTTTCGCCGCTGTCGCCAGCCGAACGCCAGCGCATGCTGGTGGACTGGAACGACACCGCACGGGTGCGCAAGGCGGATGACACGGTTCACGGCCTGTTTGCCGCGATGGCAGTCGTCTCTCCGCGAGCGATTGCCGTGGTCCATGGACAGGTGCAGCTGAGTTATGCGGAACTCGAGGCGCGGGCGTCCAGAGTTGCCGCGGGATTGTGCTCGCGTGGCGTGGTCGCCGGATCAACCGTTGCCCTGCTGCTCGAACGCGGCATCGATGCGATCGTCGCGATTATCGGCATCCTCAAGGTGGGTGGTGTCTACCTGCCGCTCGATCGCAGCCATCCGCGCGAGCGCCTGCAATTTGTCGTCAGGGATGCCAGTGCCGTGCTCGTAGTCGTCGATGACAGCGGTCACGGTGAACAACTGGATCTTGCTGTGCCTGAGATCACCGTCGCTGCGCTTGAAAGCGGGTCCGCCGCGGGCTCTGCTGGCCTGGCTGCGCTGGGTGGCGACGCGTTGGCCTATGTCATGTACACCTCGGGCTCGACCGGCGAGGCCAAGGGTGTCGAGATTGCGCATCGATCGATCATTCGCCTCGTTCGCGATGTCGACTACGTCCGCCTCGATGACGCGACGCGCATCCTGCACGCCGCGCCGCTGGGTTTTGACGCCTCGACCCTCGAAATCTGGGGCGCCTTGCTCAATGGCGGTTGCGTGGTGATACATCCCGAGCGCATACCCAGCGGCCCCGGCCTGGCTCGAACAATAAAACACGAGCGGGTGCGCATCGCCTGGCTGACCGCCGCCCTTTTCAACATGATCGTCGATGATGATCCGCATCATCTGGATGGATTGGAGCAGTTGCTGATTGGTGGTGAGGCGCTCTCGGTGGCGCATGTGCGGCGCGCGCTGGCGGCATTGCCGGAAACCAAGATCATCAATGGCTACGGTCCAACCGAGTGCGCGACCTTCGCTGCGACCTGGCCCATTCCGTCAGACCTGCCCGCCGATACCGGGTCGATACCGATTGGCCGGCCCATTTCGGATACAAGTCTGTACGTTCTCAACGCGCGCGGTGAACCGGTGCCGGTGGGCGTCGTCGGCGAACTGCATATCGGCGGAGCCGGCGTTGCACGCGGCTATCTCGGCCGCCCCGAACTGAGCGCCGAGCGCTTTGTCAGCGATCCGTTCGGCGGGCCCGGCGCACGCATGTACCGCACCGGCGACCTCGTGCGCTGGCTGCCGCAGGGTGTTGTTGAATTCATCGGTCGCGTCGACGGACAGGTCAAGATCCGCGGGTTCCGCATCGAAACCGGCGAAATCGAGATGGCGCTGGCCAGGCACCCGGCCTTGCGCGCGACCGCCGTGATGGCTCGCGAGGATCGTCCCGGCCAGAAGCGTCTGGTTGCCTATCACGTCGATGGCGCACCGGTCACGGCCGCGCAGTTGCGTGATTTCCTGGCTCGCTCGCTGCCAGAGTTCATGCTGCCTTCGCTGTTTGTCAGCCTCGCCGCGCTGCCGCTCACCGCCAACGGCAAGCTCGATCGCCGGGCCTTGCCGGTGCCGGATTCCACCCGCCCCGAACTGGCCGTCTCATTCGCGCCCGCGCATGGTCCGCTGGAGCAGCGGATCTGCGCCTTGTTTGCCGATCTGGTTGGCGTCGACGAGGTGGGGCGCGATGACAATTTCTTCGACCTCGGTGGCAACTCCCTGCTCGCGGTCCGTGCGGTCGCGCGGCTCGATGAGGGCGCGGGCGTGCTGTCGATCACCGACTTTTTCCGCACGCCGAATGCGCGCGAACTCGCCCGCATCATCGAGTCCGGCCAGGATGCGTCGGTGTCGGCGGCGCGCATGAGTCGGGGGCGTGGCGGCAACGCCGATGAACCCATCGCGATCGTGGCCATGGCCGGGCGATTCCCGGGCGCCAATGACGTCGAGGCGTTCTGGGAGAACCTCTGCGCGGGCCGCGATTCGATCACGCTCTTCGAGCCGGATCAGATTGACCCGTGGGTGCCGCCGGCACAGCGCGATGATCCCGCCTATGTGCGTGCCCGCGGGGTGATCGATGGTGTCGAGGATTTCGATGCCGCATTCTTTGGCATCAGTGCACGCGAAGCCGATCTGACCGATCCACAGCACCGGGTCTTTCTCGAACTGTGCTGGGAGGTCCTGGAACGCGCCGGCCATGTGCCAGATTCGCACGACGCGCCGGTAGGCATCTTTGCAGGCATGTACAACGCCACCTATTTCCAGCGGCATGTATCGGCTTACCCGGATCTGGTTGAAATGCTGGGCGCATTCCAGGTGATGCTGGCCAATGAAAAGGACTACATCACCAACCGGGTGGCCCACAAGCTCAACCTGACCGGTCCGTCCGTCAGCGTGCACACGGCGTGCTCGACCTCGCTGGTCGCCATCTGCCAGGCGGTCGATGCGTTGCGCGCCGGACGCTGCGCGATGGCTCTGGCCGGCGGCGCCTCGGTCACTTGCCCACCACGCAGCGGCTATCTTTATCAGGAAGGCGCAATGCTGTCGCCGGACGGGCATACACGCACGTTCTCAGCTGATGCGCAGGGCACCGTTTTCAGCGACGGCGCCGCGGTGGTTCTGCTCAAGCGGCTCTCCGACGCCGTGGCCGATGGCAACCACATCCATGCCGTGATCCGAGGTTGCGCGGTCAACAACGATGGCGGGGAGAAAGCCAGTTTCACCGCGCCCAGCGCGGCCGGTCAGGCGGCGGTCGTTGCCATGGCGCTGGATGATGCGGGGGTCGACGCACGCTCGATCAGTTATGTCGAAGCGCATGGCACGGCAACACCGCTGGGCGATCCGATTGAAATCGAAGGTCTGACCTCGGCGTTCCGGCGCAGCACCGATGCGAGGGGCTACTGTGCAATCGGGTCGGTCAAGAGCAATGTCGGCCACCTGGTCATCGCCGCCGGTGCCACCGGGTTGATCAAGACCGCGTTGGCGCTGGACTCGCGTCGATTGCCAGCGAGCCTGCACGTCGACGCCCTGAATCCGGTCATCGATTTCGCCAACTCGCCGTTTGTGGTCAACCGCGAACTGTGCGACTGGCAGGGTGACTGGCCGTTGCGCGCCGGTGTCAGTGCGTTTGGTGTCGGCGGCACCAATGCCCATGTGGTACTCGAAGAAGCCCCGCCCGCCTGTCCTTCAGATCGTATCGAAGGGCCGCATCTGCTGGTGCTCTCGGCGCGCACCAGCGAGGCGCTGGCAGAATCGGCGCGACGTCTCGTCGGGCATCTGCAGGCAAGCCCGGATGAGAATCTGGCCGATGTGGCGTTCACCTTGAGCCAAGGCCGCAAGGCTTTCGCGCAACGCGTCACGGTGGTTGCCGACGCCCCTGCCGATGCCATTGCCAAGCTCGGCCAATTGCAGATTGCCAAGTCCAACATCCGTGTCGGCGATGCCGGTGTCGTTTTCATGTTCCCCGGTCAGGGCGCACAGTATCCGGGCATGGGCCGAGGCCTTCACGCACGCGAGCCGGTGTTTCGTGCAGCGCTGGATGAGTGTGTGGAACTGCTGGCCGGCGAGCTGGGCTTCGATTTGCGCGAACGCCTGTTTTCCGACGCGGCCGATGCCTTGCTTGATACCGGAGTCACCCAGCCGGCGACCTTCGCCATCGAATACGCGCTGGCCAGGTTGTGGATGTCGCTGGGCCTGGTTCCGCGCCTGTTGATCGGGCACAGCGTGGGTGAGTTCGTGGCGGCGGTGCTGGCCGGCGTGATGAGTCTTGAGGACGGGTTGCTCCTGGTCGCGCGGCGCGGTCGCCTGATGCAGGCGCAACCTGCCGGCGCCATGCTTTCCGTACGCCTCGATAGCGAGTCGCTCAAGGCGCGACTGCCGGCTTCGTTGTCGCTGGCGGTCGAGAATGGGCCATCCGCTTGCGTGGTTGCTGGCGAAATCGCCGATATCGAAACGATGCGAATCGCATTGGAGGCCGATGGTGTTGCCTGTCGCGCGTTGCGCACGTCGCATGCTTTCCATTCGGCGATGATGGATCCCGTGCTCGCACCGTTCCGAGCGGAAGTCGGGCGCGTTGCCTTGTCGGCACCGAAGCTGCCAATCATGTCGACATTGTCGGCGAGCTTGCTTGCCGATGATGAGGCAACCTCAGCGGACTACTGGACTCGCCATTTGCGCGGCACGGTGCGCTTTCATTCGGCACTGTCTTGCCTGCTGGAGTCCCATCCCGATGTCGCCCTGATCGAAGTCGGCCCACGCGCGACCCTGACCACGCTGGCTCGCCAGCAGGCGCAGAAGCCGCGCCTGGTCGTCGCTTCACTGGCCGATTCGGCAGCGCTCGAAGGCTCTGCGTGGCTGGCTGCAGTCGGTCAGCTCTGGGCGACAGCCGTACCACTCAAGCTTGCTCTTCTCGATCGTCGTATCCACAAACGCCGCGTGCGCCTGCCAACCTATCCGTTTGAGCGTCAGCGTCACTGGCTCGATGCACCGGCGTCTTCGGCCGATGTCGGCAAGATCACCCCTTGCGCACCCATTCCCCCCAGCCTGGTTCAGCCAGCCTTGCTTCCGGAGAACCCCATGGCGACCCCGTTGCCTGCCGCAGCCCCCGATCGGCGCTTGCGCTTGCTGATCCAGTTGAAGTCACTGATCGAAGATGTCGCCGGCATCGACTTGGATGACGCCGACAGTGGCGCCAACTTCATTGAGCTTGGCCTGGATTCGCTGGCCCTGACCCAGGTCGCCCTGCAATTGTCCAAGGTGTTCGGCATCAAGGTCAGCTTCCGCCAGTTGATGGAAAGCCTGTCCAATCTGGACAGCCTGGTCGCTCACATCGACCAGGAGGCACCGCCGGGCTCGCAGCCTGCTGTCGCATCGGTGAATGCACCAATCGCCACATCAGGCGCCGTGCCCGCGGCGATGGCGTTGCCAATGCAAGCGATGGCAGCGGATGGCGGTTTGATCCAGCAGGTCATCCAGCAACAGATGCTGATCATGCAGCAGCAACTGGCCCTGCTTGGACAAGGCCAGGGTTCACCTGCTGCCGCAGCGCCTCGCGTGATGCCAGCGAATCCAACGCCGGCGATGACCACCTCGCCGACACCGGCAATCGACAGCGAGGAAGCAGCACTCGCCCATACTCAATACGATGTAAAAAAAGCATTTGGCGCCATCGCTCGCATCCACTCCCAACGTGACCCGTTGAGTCAGCGCCAGCGCCTGAGACTCGATGTCTTCATGCGCCGTTACATCGAGCGCACGCGAAAATCCAAGGCCTACACGACCGAGCATCGACCGCATCTGGCCGATCCGCGCGTGGTCAACGGCTTCCGTCCGCTGCTCAAGGAAATCATCTACCAGATTGTTGTCGATCGCTCGAAAGGCGCGCGGGTCTGGGATATCGATGGCAATGAATACATCGATGCGTTGAACGGCTTCGGCATGAGCTTGTTTGGCTGGCAACCGGAGTTTGTCCTCGCTGCGGTTCGCCGCCAGTTGGAGCTGGGTTACGAAATCGGGCCCCAGCATCCGCTTGCTGGCGAGGTCGCCAAGCGCATCTGTGAGATGACCGGTTTTGATCGGGCCGGTTTGTGCAACACCGGTTCGGAAGCGGTCATGGGCGCGATCCGCATTGCCCGCACGGTGACCGGCCGCGACACGCTCGTGATCTTCAGTGGCTCCTATCACGGCATCTTCGATGAGGTGATCGTACGTGGCACCAAGAAGCTGCGCTCGATCCCCGCAGCGCCGGGGATCCTGCGCAACACCGCCGAACATGTCCTCGTGCTCGACTACGGCACGCCGGAAACCCTGGCCATCATCCGCGAGCGGGCCAGCGAGATTGCCGCCGTGCTGGTTGAACCGGTGCAAAGCAGGCGCCCCGATTTTCAGCCACGCGAATTCCTCCACGAGCTGCGTTCGATCACGCGTGACAGTGGCGCACTGATGATTTTCGACGAGGTCGTCACTGGCTTTCGCGCGC
Organism: Thauera sp.; assembly: GCA_035433105.1. Taxonomy (GTDB): domain Bacteria; phylum Pseudomonadota; class Gammaproteobacteria; order Burkholderiales; family Rhodocyclaceae; genus Thauera. Next base: position 29,236 of record DAORUJ010000006.1, on the reverse strand, counting down.
ATCCGCGCGGTGCCCAGCACATCCTCGGTGTCGACGTCGATCTGGCCACCTATGGAAAAGTGCTGGGCGGCGGTTTTCCGATTGGCGTGATTGCCGGAAGGCGCGAATACATGGATGCGCTGGACGGCGGCCAATGGCAGTTTGGTGACGATTCGGTGCCGACCGTGGGTGTCACGTATTTCGCCGGCACCTTCGTCCGCCATCCGCTCGCCCTGGCCGCGGCGAATGCCGTGCTCGAACATCTGGCCGAACAAGGCCCGGCGCTGCAGGAAGGCATAAACGCACGCACCACAGCCATGGTGGAGAGCATGAATTCCGCCTGCGCAGAGCTGGGCGCGCCGATTGCGATCACCCACTTCGCCTCGATCTGGAAGGTCAATTTCAAGGAGGAACACCCGATGCAGGACTTGTTGTTCGCGATGATGCGCAGCCGCAACATTCATATCCTCGACAACTTCCCGTGCTTCATGACCAGCGCGCACAGCGAGACTGATTTCGTTTCCATCGCAACCGCGTTCCGCGAATCCGTCGCGGAATTGCAGGAAGCGGATTTCCTGCCGCGCTACAAGGTTGAGACGACGCGGGTGTTCAATGCCAGCAAGCCGCCCGTGCCTGGCGCACGCCTGGGCAAGGACGCCGAAGGCAATCCAGCCTGGTTTGTGCCCAACCCCGAAGTGCCGGGCAAGTACCTGAAGGTGGAGACATGATGACTTCGGCAACGCCGGCGGACACCACGGTTGCGCTTGACTACGATCCCTTTGCCGATGCGCCGCTGGCGCGCGCGGTGCCGGCCACCGAATCACAGAAGGAGATCTGGCTGGCCGCGTCGATCGAGCCGGCAGCGTCGCTCGCCTACAACGAATCAGTGACGCTGGAGCTGCACGGGCCGCTCGATGCGAATGCCTTGCGCCGTGCGCTGCAGGCAGTTCTCGACCGACACGAGGCCCTGCGCGGAACGCTGAGTGCGGATGGCGAGCAGTTCTGCATCGTTGCCGAGGCCGAGTTGCCATTTGTCGAGCGCGACTTGTCGAGCTTCGACGAAGCGGGACGTCAGGCGGCGATTGCCGAGACCCTGCGCCGTGTCGTTGAAACGGAATTCGATCTCGCCAAATGTCCGATGCTTCGTTGCGAGCTGTTGCGCTTGTCCGCCGAGGATCATCTGCTGATCCTGAGCACGCACCACATCGTCTGTGACGGCTGGTCGTTCGGCGTGATCGTGCGTGATCTGGCGGCCCTGTACGCGATTGGATGCGAAGCCAGCGGTCACGCGTTGCCGGCGGCGGATTCGTTCGCCGATTTCGCCGAGGAGGAAGCCCGCCATCCGTTGTCGGCGGAATTCCGCGCCGATGAAAGCTACTGGCTCAGCCGCTTCACCGATTTGCCCGAACCGCTCGAACTGCCCGTGGATCGGTCGCGTCCGCGTCAGCGCAGCTTCGCCTCGCAGCGCGAGGATCTGACTCTCGACGCCGAACTCGTCAGCGCGATCAAGCGGGTGGGTGCAAGCAAGGGAGCGAGTCTCTATGCAATCTTGCTGGCCAGTTTCGGTGTCTTGCTGCAACGACTGGCCGGGCAGGATGATCTCGTCATCGGGATTCCGTCCGCAGGGCAATCCGGCACCGGTCGACCGGGCATGGTCGGCCATGCGGTCAACGTGTTGCCGGTGCGCATCAACTTCGATCCCGCCGTGTCGTTCGCCGATACCTTGAGCGGTGTGCGCAGCCATTTGCTGGATGCTTTCGAACACCAGCGCTACACCTTTGGAACCTTGCTCAGGCGCCTGGCCATGGCCCGCGACCCGGGCCGTTTGCCGCTGGTCTCGGTGTTGTTCAATCTGGATCCCGGACTGGATGACGACAGCCTTGGCTTCAAGGGACTCAAGGCAAGGTTCGCCGGTGTTCCGCGCAGCTACGAAAACTTCGAGCTGTTCATCAATGCGGTACAGGCAGGCGACGCCTTGCGCCTCGAATGCCAGTACAACAGTGCACTGTTTGATGCGGTGACGATCCGGCGCTGGCTGGAGCTTTACGCAACGCTGTTGCGTGATATCACCACTCACGCTTTGCAGCCGCTGTCATCGCTGAACATTCTCTCGGCGCAGGCGCGTGACGAGTTGCGCGCCTTGCAACCCAAGCCAAACCCGTTTACGCGTTGTCGCGTCGAGTCACTCTTCTTTGCCCAGGCAGCGACCACGCCGGATCGAATTGCACTGCGTTCAGGCGGGCAGGCATGGACCTATGCCGAGCTCGCCGCACGCGCACGGGTGATGGCTGCAGCCCTGCGCGCGCGCGGAATCGGTGCCAACAACCTCGTCGGCGTCTCGCTCGATCGTGGTGCGGACATGATTGCCGCCATCCTTGGCGTTCTCGCCAGCGGTGCGGGCTATGTTCCGCTGGATCCGGCATTTCCCCGCGAGCGCCTTGAATTCATGGCCGCCGATGCCGGACTGGCATTGTTGTTGACCGAGTCGAAACACGTTGCGACCATGCAATTCGACCCTGCACGCACCCTTGTCATCGATGCGCCAGACGCACTCGATCCGGCGCATGGCGGTTTCACCGCCATCGAGTCCGCTGCCGATATCGAATCGGTTGCGTATGTGATCTACACCTCAGGCTCCACGGGCAAACCGAAAGGCGTGCGCGTGCCGCATCGATCGGTGGCGAATTTCCTTGCCAGCATGCGCAATCATCCGGGGCTCGAGGCTTCGGACCGCCTGCTCGCGGTTACCACGCTGTCCTTCGATATTGCCGTCCTTGAAATCTTCCTTCCGCTCAGTGCAGGCGCGATGCTGGTGCTTGCCTCCGGCGCGCATAGCAAGGAAGGGCGAGACATTGCCGGCTTGCTCGACGAGCATGACATCAGTGTCATGCAAGCCACACCCTCGACATGGCGCATGTTGCTTGAAGCAGGATGGCGCGGACGCCCTGGATTCAAGGCCTTGTGCGGCGGCGAACCACTGCCCGCCGATCTCGCTGCCGAACTGCTGAAGCGCTGTGATTCGCTGTGGAACCTCTACGGCCCGACCGAAACCACGGTGTGGTCGACGCTTGCGCGAATCGAGGATCCCGTGCACGGGATTTCAATTGGCCGGCCAATCGACAACACCACGGTCTGGATCCTCGACGCGCATGCTGCGGTGTGTCCCATTGGAGTGCCTGGCGAAATCGCCATCGGTGGCGAAGGTGTCACCCTCGGCTATCTCGATCGGCCCGATTTGACTGCCGACCGCTTCATCTCCGATCCGTTTTCAGACACGGCAGGGGCTCTTGTCTACCGTACCGGTGACCGCGGCCGCTGGCGCAACGATGGCCAGCTCGAACATCTGGGCCGTCTCGATCATCAGGTCAAGTTGCGCGGCTTTCGCATCGAGTTGGGCGAAATTGAAAGCAACCTCGCGCGTCACCCGGATATCGCCCAGGTTGTCGCCATGGTTCGCGAAGATCGCCCGGGTGACCAGCGCCTTGTGGCCTATCTGACCGCGCAGCCCGCGTGCGCCGCCGGGATTGATGACGCAAGCCTGCGCACACACCTGCGCGCGACCCTGCCGGATTACATGATCCCGCAGCATTTTGTCCGTCTCGACAGCATTCCATTGTTGCCGAATGGCAAGATAAATCGTGCGCTGCTGCCGTCGCCGCTGGCTGCAATATCGATTGGAGATGTGCCGCATGCGACTCCCAGAAACGAATTTGAGCAGCGTGTCGGCAAGGCCATGGAAGAAACCCTGGCGCTGCCGAGCATTGGTATCCACGATGACTTCTTCGCCCTTGGCGGTCATTCACTGCTGGCTGCGCAATTGACCGCGCGACTCAATCGCGAGTTTGGCGTGGCGCTCTCATTGCGCAGCATCTTCGATACGCCGAATGCGGCGGGACTGGCCGCAGCAGTTGTCGCTCAGCTGGAATCTGAAGAGATCTTCCGGCCAGCCCCCGTGCCGCATCGCGAAAACCAGACGCAGGCGCAGCTATCGCTGATGCAGGAGCGTCTGTGGTTGCTGGAGAAGCTGCATCCGGGCCGGGTCGCCTACAACACGCCCTCGGCCCATCGGTTGCGCGGCGCCCTCGATGAGTCCGCATTCGATCGTGCGTTCACCGACATGATCGAGCGTCAGCCGATCCTGCGTACCGCCATCCATGACGAAGGTGGCACGGTGATGCAGGTGGTTGAGGAACGCATCGACTTCCATCTGTTTCCGGCCGAGGACCTCAGCGCAGTAGCGGCTGATCAGCGCGAAGCGGTGCTGCTGCAACGCCTGCAGGCATTGACCGACACGCCTTTCGATCTGACCCGGGCACCGCTGTTCAGTGCACGCATGTTCAAGCTCGACCGCAACGATCACGTTCTGTTCTTCATGCCTCACCACATCATCTGGGATGGCTGGTCGTTTGATTTGTTCTATGTCGAGCTGAGCGAGCTCTATGCCGCAGGTCTGGCCGCACGCAAGCCGAACATTGCCCCGCTTGCCGTCAGCTATGGGGATTTCGCCGAATGGCATCGCGACTGGCTGGAGGGCCCGCAGTTGCAGGCCCAGCTTGCGTTCTGGCGGGAGCGCCTCGCGCAGACGGGAAAACCCAACAACCTGCCAACTGACCGGCCACGCCGAGCGGGCATGTCGGGTGAAGGCCGGACCGAGTGGATCCGCATTGACCGTGACCAGACCGACGCTTTGCATTCACTCGCACGCGAGGCGGATGCGACCGTCAACATGACCATGCTGGCGCTCTACTTCGTGCTCCTGCATGGCGTCACCGGCGAACGTGACCTGGTGATCGGGACGCCGGTGCGCGGACGCAATCAGACTGAACTCGAAGCGGTCATGGGTTACTTCACCAACCTGGTTCCGCTGTATCTCACATTGACGCCCGAGCGCACCTTCATCGAGTTCGTGCGTGAGGTCAAACGCGTCGTCATTGACAGTTTTGGCAACCCCGATGTGCCACTCGAATATCTGCAGAGCGAACTGAAGCGGGTTCATGGCAGCGATGCCTTGCTCTATCAGGCATTGTTTTCGTTCCAGGATGCGCGCCAACGCAAGACCGACTGGTCGGGTCTGGACCACGAGCAGATCCTGTTGTTCCAGCGCGGAGCAACCGAAGATCTCGGCTTGTGGTTCCTCGAGAACGCGAAAGGCATGGTTGGCGGTGTCACCTACAACGCCGACATTTTTCGTGCGGATACCGCGTGCATGCTGCGTGAGCGCTATCTCGAACTGATGGCCAGTGTGCTGGCTGACCCGCGACGCTCGATCTCCGCGCTGACTCGCGTCGGCGCCACTGCACCGGCAAACGAAGTTGCGCCGTCGCCGATGACAGTCGACTTGGCGCAATCCTCGGCCTCGCTTCACGCCCTGTTTGAACAACAGGCGGCACTTGCGCCTTCCGCCACGGCGCTGCGCCAGGGTAGTTGGGGAACCAGCTATGTCGAATTGGACCAACGTGCAAACCGGCTGGCCGTGGCGCTTGCCAGGCGCGGTGCCGGTCCAGGCCGCTGCGTTGCCCTGATTGCCGAGCACGGCATCAACCGGATCGCCGCATTGATCGGTATCCTCAAGACCGGCGCGAGATGCCTGCCGCTCGATCCCGCCGATCCGCCGTCACGGCTCACGCAATGGCTTGCGTGCGACCAGGTGGATATCGTCGTTGGCGACAGCGCGCTGGGAGAGGCGCTGGCGTGGCCTCGCACGAAGACGCTCTGCCTTGATGCCGACACCCCCGAGATCGTATCGGCTCCCGCTGGCCGTTTTTCCGGTGGGCCCACTGGCGCATCGGATATTGCGCTCAGCCTGGCGGCTCCGGATTTGCGAGGGCAGCCCCAAATCCGGCATTACAGCCATCGTCTCATCAATCAAAAACTTGCCGCCTTGCGCCACGCGCTTGGCTTGGGTGCGGGTGAGTGTCTGCTTGGCACGGCGGCGGCAGACACGATGATGTCGATCATCGAGTGCATGCTTGCCCTGGTTCATGGCAACGAGTTCGTGCTGACTACGCGCAATGATCTTGGCAAGGCTGGCTCGCTTGCCAATCTGCTGTCGTCGAGCAAGGCGGGCACGCTGTTCGCCAACGCCGACACACTGCAGTGTCTTTTTTCCGGAAGCGATAATGCTATATTTGATGCGCGCGTGATCTGTACAGGAGCGAAACCATCAGCGGCGCTGGCCGACGACATCTGCGCGCGCAGCAAGGGGTTGTGGACTGCACTATTGACGGATGCCACGATCATCGCCAGTTGTGGCCAGGTTGGAGTTCCGCTCGAAGGGGTGCATGTCGGAAGCGCCCTGGATGGCGTGGAACTGCGCGTGCTCGACGAGAGTGGAGCGGCCCTGACGGTTGGCGCCATCGGTGAAATCTGCGTCAGCGACGTCAATTTGTGCGACCCGGATGGATCGACACTATTGCAGCGCAGTGGCTGGCGTGGTCGCTGGTTGGCGCATCGACATATCGAGGAGCTGGGCCGGATTGATCGACGCGTACAGATTCACGGGCGTGATGTGGAACCGGCGGAAATCGAGGGGCTGCTCTGTGCAATTGCGGGCGTGCAGCGAGCGCTGGTCATTGCGCGTACGGATCGTCATGGCGAATCCCGATTGCTGGCGTATCTGACATCGCACGATGGGGCGATCCTCGATATGGGGCAATTGCGTAATACCCTGGCCGGTCACCTGCCCGGATACGCCCTGCCGCAAGCTATCGTCGTGCTTCAAACGTTTCCGTTGCTTGCCAACGGCAAGATCGACCTGGCGGCGTTGCCAACGCCGGCATCGGCCAGCGAGACTGGCCTCGTCGATGATGAGCCGACTACTTCCGCTGAGCGCTTGCTGGCCGATATCTGGAAATCCATGTTGCATGTGCCGCAGATCCGTGCGAATGACAATTTCTTCGATCTGGGCGGTGACTCGCTGCTTGCGCTGTCGATGGTCGTCGAGGTCGAGAAGGCAACCCGGGTACGTTTGAACCTGCTCAAGCTGGCCAACAGCAGCTTGCGGGCAATCGCTGCCGAATTGCCCGAGGCGGCCGTTGCGGAAGCCGAACAGCCGCGCCGCGGCCTGCAGCGTGCATTGAGCTTGTTCGGCCTGGGTAAGAAGAGACCATGAGTTCACGCCTGCAGCCGTGCTGGATCGAGCGTGGGGATGCGCGTCTGTTTGCTGCCTATGACTGCGCCGATGAGGTGCCGCATAGCGGCGTTCTGATGTGTGCACCACTGTTGCATGAGTATGTGCGCAGCTATCGCATGTTCGCGGTTCTTGGACGGGCGCTGACCAAGCTCGGCTATGGGGTTTTACGCTTCGACTATCAGGGCTGTGGCGATTCGTCAGGCGATGACGATGCCTTCTCGATGACATCAGCCAAGCTCGATGCCGCAGCTGCATTGGCAGCCTTGCGCGAACGCGTGGGTGCGGCACCGTTGATCGTTCTCGGGATTCGCGCAGGGAGTTTCGTGGCGTGGCCGCTGGCTGCAGCCGCGGATGCCACCCTCTGGCTGTGGCAACCCGTTCTTGATGGCGCCACCTATGTGGCTGATCTCGAACGTCACGATCGCGTCGAGCGCAATTCCCGCCTGCGCTATCAATTGGGTGCGCCGGCAGACTGCGCGCCTGACCGCCAAACCTTGATGGGCTTTCCGCTATCGAGCAACCTGATCCGCGAGCTGAAGGCCGAGCAGATCCAGTCCATGTCGCAGTCGTCGCCGCGCATCCTGGTTGCGGACACCGCCAACAAGCGGGGTGCGATCAGTGGTGCCCGTGACATCGTCCTGCCGACGGAGCTTGCCAGTTGGGCCGATGAAGTCGAAATGGGGCATTTCCCGCCGCCTGCGATTGAACGGGTTGCCGCCGCCCTTTCGATGGAGCATGGACGATGAGCCCCGGCGAGGAAATCGTCGCTCTCCAGGAGGATGTTTTCGGCATTCTCAGTCGTCCTGCGCAAGATTCCGACAGCCGTGTTTGCATCATCCTGCTCAATGCCGGGTTCATCCACCGCAGTGGCCCATTCCGCTTGCATGCGCGGCTCGCGCGTGCGCTCGCAGCGCAGGGCGTGGCCGCGTTTCGATACGACGCGCCGGGTGTGGGTGATTCCCTGGTGCGCAGCAGTCAGACCCAGGTGCAGGCAACCCGGGACAGTCTCGATGTGCTTGAGGCGCGCTTTGGCTATCGGCGCTTCGTGGTCGGTGGCATTTGCAGTGCGGCCGATCTTGGCTGGTTGATGGCACTGGCCGAACCGCGCGTGGTCGGCTTGATCTCGATCGATGGGCTGGCGCGCCAGGGCCGCTGGTACCTTTTCGGCCGGTTGCGCCGTGCATTGCAGAAGTCGCCCGGTGAATGGATTTCCGCGATACGCCTTCGCCTGGCCCGATCAGGTTCTGCGCTGACCGCCGAGGTGAGCGCTGCGGATCTGCGCGAGTGGCCGGTCGTTGGCACTGAACGTGAACAACTGCAGAGCCTCATCGAACGCAAGCTCGAATTGTTTGCCTTGTTCACCGGCGGAACCTCGTATTTTCTGCATGCGCGCCAATGGCGTGCCACGTTTGGAAGCGCGACACGCTCACCGTTGATTGAATTCCGCTTCTGGCCACGCAGCGACCATACGTTTTTCGCCGAGTCCGACCGGCGCCGCTTGATCGACACGGTCGTGACATGGGCTGCGGCCCGCTTCAGGCAATAGCGTCCTGCGGGCGGCCGAACAGGCGCGGCAGTTCGACGATGGCGCGAAACCAGCCTCGATCGATGTACGGTTCGATGGCGACTCGTGGCATGTCGTAGCGATTGGCATTGATGCCGGCGAAACCGCCATAGTAGGAAAACGCGTAGGCGACGCCGAGTTTTCGCAGGCACTCGATGGAATCCTGATTGAACGAATTCCTGTTGCCGACCGGGTAGGAGAAATAGTCCATGCGCTTGCCGATCTCGGTCTCGATGCGCGCGGCGCAGGTCGATATCTCTGTCCATTGTTCCGCGGCCGAGGATCCGGATAGGACAATATGGTTGACGGTGTGTCCGCCAATCGTCATGCCGGCCGCATCCATTTCACGAAGCATGTCCCAGCTCATCCACAGATCTTCATGATGCAGGGAGGGAGGCGAAGCCTGGGTTGCATCGCGCAAATCTGCCAGGAAGCGCTTGGCTTGGTCGCCAGGCAAGGATTTGAACTTTCGCAACATTGTCCGGATGACGGCCTCGCGTTGGCCGACAACCAGCCGCTGTGGTTGGGGCAACCATTGCGGCAGGTCGATCTCGTCGCGATCGGTACGTCGGATCTGGCTGGCGATTTCGTCCCACCATGCCAGGCGCGGATCATCGATGAAGCCCGTGGCAATGAAAAACGTTGCCGTCAGGCCGTGCCGGCGCAAGGTCGGAACAGCGCAGTCGTAGTTGTCCTTGTAGCCATCGTCAAACGTGATCAGGACGTGTCGGCCGCTGGAGTCCTTGCGCGCCAGGTCGATCTCGGCAGGGGAGATGACATCGCTGTTGAGCTTCAGCCAGGCCAGTTGCTGATCGAAGCCTTCCTCGCTTGCGCTCCACAAGCCCCGATCCAGCTCGGAGCGGCTGCCGTCACCAATACGATGGTAGTTGAGGCCAACGATTCCCCGCGCCGGCATGCACGCGGCCAGCAATGGCCGCAAATGACTTTTGTCAAGGAAGCTCGCGAGTTTGCGAAGTTTCATGCCACTCCTTGGGCGCGGATTTCCGGCGCGGATACGACAGACTGCACCGTGTGCTGCAGAAAAGAAGCGGAAGTCCCCCGACGTGTCCAAGGTCGATTATCGACGCGTCGCCAAGCATTGCAAGTGCTTTCAGCGCCGTTCCAGATCATCACGCCAGCGCTTGATGTGCGGGGCAATCCAGCCGAGCAGCACCGGGTAGCGTTCAGCCAGCATGAGGACTTCGTGCGCATCGCGATGGTGCCAGGCGTGCAGGCGCAGGGTCATGCCGACATAGACCAGCGCGTAGAGGACACCGGCAGCCAGCTCGGTCCATGGGCCTGGCAATGCCCAGACGAGGACACCCGCCGCGACGGCGGCGACCAGCGCCGATGCAAACAGCAAGCCGATTTCCCGCCACGGCAAGCGCAACGAAAAGATGCGAACGATTCCGGCCAGGGTCAGGATGAAGACCAGGCTGCGCGAGATCGCGTGCGCGGCGACGGCACCGTAGAGTCCGTAAGTCGGAATCAACGCAATGGCGGCGATCGCGGTGAACACGATTGACAGCGAGGCAAAGATTGCCCGCACACGCTGGTTGTCGGTCGTTGAAAGCAGAGCTCCGAAGGCGCCCTCCGACAAGGTCAGGCCACCGACAACGACCATGATCCGCAACAAGTCGACGACGGTTGCATAGCGCGGGCCATACATCAGGGCGACGGCAGGTTCCGACCACAGCACGCCGACGCCCGCCAGCATCAGGCCAAGGAAATGGAAGTAGCGCAGCGAATTGGAAAGGATCTCGTTGACGCGCTGCTGGCCGCTGGCGCCGAACGCATGCGCCATTGACGGCATCAGCACGGTGTTGAGTCCCGATGAGAGCAGATCAAGGCCGCCGCGGGTCAGGGATGCGGCAATGGTGAAATACGCCACCTCGGCCGCACCAATCCGATCGTTGAGCATCCAGGTCTCGATTGACTTGTTGCTGAACACCGCGGCCAAGGTCAACACCACCGTCCACACCAAATGATGGCGGAGCCGCTTGAGCAAGGCGGCATCAAGCGGTTTGAAGTGCGCCCGCATTCCGCCACGATGCAGCTTCATGGTGGCATAGCTGGCATAGGCGACGCAGGTGATGGCGAACAGGATCAGGTAAGCCAGCAGCGCCGCATGCATCCACCAAAGGATGACCACCGCGATCGCGTTGAGCAGGCTGATCACGATCGCCGAGTAGGCTTCGACGTCGAAACGTCCATGCCCCTTGGCAATGGATATGTTGAACAGATACATCGTCTTGGCTGTGCTGCTGACGAGGACGATGGCGGCGAACAACCACAGACTCCCCGAATCCCAACCCGCCGGTCGGAAGTAAGGCATGGCGAAGAGATAGAGGAGTGAAACCAGGGCAATGCAGGCAAGCTGATGCTTGAGCAGCCAGCCGTGCACATTGGCAGCGTCCTCGGGTGAATCACGCCCCAGACACTCGGAGACAAAACGGATGCCGGAGGTGGTCAGGCCGTTGTTGCTGATCAGGATCAGCACTCCAGCCAGCCACACCAGGTAGGAATAGTGGCCGAATTGCTCGGGGCCGATGCTGCGCGCGATCAGCGCACTGACGACCAGTCCGGCCGCATAGATCACATAGGTTGAGCCCGTCATCTGCAAAGCCGCGCGCAAGGCTGTGCCGGGGCCAAACGCTTGCTTCATGGTCGCTGGGGTTCCGGTTTGGCGGCTGATGTCGGGTCGAATCGAATCATGGACACGGCGGACGCATTGTGCGCGCCGGATGATACGGCGATTTGCTCCCAGCGGCGAACCAGGCGCAGATTTAATACATGCAGTTCGCGCTTGCCGCCTGATAGAGTCCGGTTTGCTCCAGACGTTCGCGGCAAACCATGCAAAACTTTCCGTCCTCCGCAGCAGAACACTTGCCGGCCATCCTGCATGTGGTCGATACGCTGGAAACGGGAGGCCTTGAGCGCGTGGTCAGCGACCTCGCCATTGCCCAGCATGCGCGTGGCCACGATACCGCGGTGTTCAGCCTGTTGGCGACCGACGGATTCCGGCGTGAACTCGAGGCGGCCGGTGTGCCGGTCATCATCGGCAACAAGCAGGGTACCCTCGACCGCAAGCTGCTCGGCCATCTGCGCCAAACCCTCGCCGATCGCTCGGTCGACATTCTGCACACGCATAATTTTGTGCCCAACTATTATGCGGCGATTGCCTCGCTTGCCCTGCGCCGCGCGCCCTTGCTGGTCAACACCTGCCACAACATGGGCTCGCGCCTGGCCCAGCGTCGGCTGCGCTGGTTGTATCGTGCCTCGTTGTTGCGCACCGCAAGGGTTGCCCTGGTCGGTGATCAGGTCCGCGATCACCTGGTCAGGACAGGGATCGTGTCGGCGACGCGCGCGGCAACCGTCATCAATGGCATTCCGGTCGAGCGCTTCGGCTCGTCGCCTGTGCGCCGACAGGCCGCGCGCGCACGGCTCGGACTCGTCGACGCGGATCTGGTGATTGGATGTGTCGGGCGGCTGGTTGCGCTGAAGAACCATGCCCAGTTGATTGGATTGATGCCCGCATTGCTGCAACGGCATCCACGTCTGAAACTGATCCTGATCGGTGACGGCCCGCTGGCTGCTGAGCTGACAACACGGGTAGTGACGCTGGGTGTGGGCGATCGGGTTTCACTGGCTGGCGCACAATCCGACATCGCCAGTTTGCTGCCGGCTTTCGATGTTTTTGCCCAGCCTTCACTCACCGAAGGCATCTCGATCGCCTTGCTGGAGGCCAGTGCCAGCGGCTTGGCGATGGTTGCCAGCGATGTTGGCGGCAATGCTGAAATCATCCGCAACAACGAAACCGGATTGCTGGTGCCAGTCGCCGATGACGCTGCGCTGCTCACCGCGCTTGATCGATTGCTCGCTGACGCCGATCTACGTCAGCGACTCGGTAGTGCGGCTTCAGACTGGGTGCGTGCGCATGCCTCGATCGAGGTCATGAGTGATGCCTACGAAGCCTTCTATTGCGACGCGCGCAATTCGCGAAAGTAACGAAACGTCCGCTGCATTGCTTCCTCCGTTGCGACGCCTTGTTTCCAGCCGATCGCCTTGAGCGCGGCATTGCTGTAGTTCAACGGACGGTACATCGAGCGCACCACGTAAGGCGTGAACGCGGCAGGAAGCTGGCCTTTCGACCTGCGGTGATAGCGTTTCAGGAAACGTGCGCCAAGCACGAACGCCCAGTACGGAACCGGCAGCACGCGCAAGCGGGCGACATTGCGCTGGTACTCACGCAAGTAGCGACGGCACGTCGGCAAATCGTCATCGACGACATTGAAGGCACTACCGGGTTCGGCGTGCAGGGCGGCACTGGCAACCGCATCGGCACAGTTCTCGACATAGGTCAGCGGCAATCGTGCGCCACGCCCCAGCGAAAAGAAAAACCCCATTGCCTGGATGCCAACGCGCGAGGAAAACGCACCACCACCCGGGCCGTAGATCACGCCGGGACGCAGCACCACGGATTCAAAGCCGAATTGATCACGGTATTCCATGAACAATTGTTCCTGGCGCGTCTTGGCATGCGCATACGGACCCTTGTCGACGCCATCGGCTTCCAGTGCGACGGATTCGTCGAGCATGCCGCCCCGCGCCAGCGGTTCCGTGCAATACACCGAGAACGAACTGATCAGGACGATTCTGCGCACTTGCGCCGCACCGGCGGCTTCAAGCAGGTTGCGCGTACCGATCACGGTGTTGGCAAACATGTCGGCGGCGGAGCCACGCATGGCGGCGGCAGCGTGGATCATGCAATCGACATTGGCGACCATCTCGCCGAGGTTGCCGCGATTCAGCAGGTTTGCAGCCACGGCTTCAATGCGTGCCTGCGGAAAGCGCTCGCGCAATTCGGACATCAATGCATCTGGCGCCTCTCCGCGAAAATGCAGGCGCAAATCATCGACGCCGGCGGCGAGCAGGCTGGCGCAGATGCGACGACCAAGAAAACCGCCCGCGCCGGTTACCAGAACCTTCATCGCGCCACCTTCGAAGCGGCCACGATGCTTTCGATGAGGCGGCTGGTGCGCAGGATATCCGCGGCGGGAACCGGATCCGGCCCGCGCCCCTCGATGGCGTCGTAGTAGCGGTTGAGCAAAACCCGCATGCCCTCGAAATAGTGGAACTCATGGCGGCGGAAACGGCCGAGATTGCGCCAGCCATTGCCGGCATAGCGGCGTGCCTGGGTCCACGCTGGGAACAAACGGCCGATCGCGCTGGGCTGGGTCTGCTGGGCGCTGCGGACGAGAGTCCGCGTTGCGTAATCGAGTTCGACGCTGTCTTTGGTGCCGAACACCTTCAAGGCATGCGTGACGGGCCTCGCGTGCGCGCTGACCATTCCGGAGACGGTGACCTTTCCGCTGCGGATCAGGAAGCGCAGCTCATCCGGCATCGCATCGACGATGTCATTGCCGCTGGCTGCGCGGCGGCGAAAGGATTCAACCTGGACCGAACTTTCGTCGCCAAGATGGGTGACGACCTTGGCGAGCACGTGATCGAGCACATTGTGGAACAGTTTTCCCGGCAAGCCATGCACCCAGTGGCGAGGGTCAGCCATCACGGCGAGACCATAGTCACCGCCGAGGTTGTACCCGTAGCTGGTATCCAGATGCACGATTTCGCCCAGTGAGCCCTCGGCCAGCAGCTTTTCCAGTTCGAGGCCAGGGCTTTCGAAATTGTACAGATAGTTGACGCCGACGCGCCGACCGTTCTCGCGGGCACAATCGAAGATCGCTAGCGCCTCCAGCGTGGTCGGCGCGAATGGTTTTTCCACGAACACATGGCAGCCGGCGGCGAGCGCTTCACAGGCGATGGAAGCATGCGCGGCCGGCGGCGTGGCGATATGCACGACATCGAGTTTCTGCTCGGCGAGCATGCGCGAAAGTTCCGTGTAGCGCGCCGGGATGCGCATGCGCGCGGCGAGCTGCTCGGCCATCAATGCCTCGCGGTCGCAAACCGCGACGACTTCGCCGCGACCGATGGCGCGGATCTGCTCGACATGGCCGTCGGCAATTTTGCCGCAGCCGACAATCCCGATTCTCAAGGTCTGGTTTTCCAGGATCTGTTGGAAATCGCGGAAGCACAATCCGCCGATGGCGCGCACGATGGTATCGCCAGCGCTTCCCGGCATATTCTAGTCGAACCCGACATCGGCGCCTGCTTCATTTCGAGCGCCACCGATGTGCATCGCGGTTGCTCAAAAATTCAATCAGGCCGAGCACGACGAAGCCATTCAACTGGAAAAATGCGGCGAGCAAGCGCAGCAGGCGATTTTGGCGCAAGGTCGCCGAGTGGATCGCGACGATGGCAAGGCCATAGACGGTGATCTGAACAAGCAGGGTTACCCGCCAGAATCCACCCTGTCGTGCCAGTGCGGCATTGCTGAGCAGGGCCACCAGCATCATCAACGGTACGAGCAGGCGCAATAGCTTGTGGCAAATCATTTGCAGGAACAGGGGGTTGCGCCCTGGCAGCAGGAACCTCGGCTGCTGCACGAACAACTGGAAATTTCCCGCCAGAGTGCGCACCTTGCGCCGCTTCTCGTCGGCAGCAGCGTTCGACGGGCGATCCCAGGCGATTGCGCGCTCGTCGAAAACGACGCGTCGGCCCTGAGTGACCACGTTCATTGGAATCAACACATCATCGAGGATGGTCGAATCGGGAATCGGCTGCCAGAGCCCGCGCCGCATGGCGTACAAGGCACCACTGACACCGACCACGGAGGCGAACGTGGCTTCCTGCTGGCGGATGAATTTCTCATAGCGCCAGTAGGCATCGACGCCTTCGCCGAAGTCGCTGATTTCGTCGCTGCGAAAGGCGAGCTCGCCGCTGACTGCGCCAACTTCACTATCGGCAAAATTCTCCAGCAGGTGGGCGACGGCATTGTCATCAAGGGTCTGGCGCACATCGCAAAAGACGAGCAAGTCATCGCTGGCCGCCGCGACCGCATCATTCAGGCAGGCGGCCTTGCCACGCCGCTCGGCGAAGGCGAGCAGGCGCACTCCATCCGCCGCGAACTCCTCCACAATCGCATTCGTGCGATCGTCACTGCCATCGGACACCACGAGCAGGCGCAGCAAGCTGCGCGGGTGACTCTGGGTGAGACAGTTGCGGATCTTCTCGGCGATCCGCACCTCCTCGTTGAACGCAACCATGATGATCGTGACGCCAACCTCGAGCGTCGATCGCAAAACCTTGTGCGGACGCAAGCGGGCGAGCACGGCCATAATCAGCGGATAGCCGGCGTAGGTGAATACGATCCCCAGCGCGGAGGCGAAGAACAAGCTGGCCAGCATGGTCGTGAGTCTTCCGGTCGGGTCAGTTTGCTGCCGCGCGCGGCGCATAGGCCGGGCGCGGGATCAGGTGGTCGCGATACTGTCCTGGATCTTCGGCCAGGCCCGCTTCGGCGGCCTTGATGATGTTGTACATCTCGCGCGCACTGACGTAGTGCAGCTTCCATGCCTTGCCATCGTTGTAATGCTTTTCCAGATGAGTGAATGCGGTGTCCATCGACGCACCCAGCAAGGTGTCCAGATCGCACTCCTGGGTGCCGTGGGTGTGGATCTTGACGAAGATCCATTCCGGGCGCCCTTCGACATGGATGCCGGTGTCGACCCAGGCATCGATACGATCCGGGTGGGGTGGACTGACCGCACGGATGTCCGAATTCTCGATGCGCGGAATCAAGCCGAATTTCCGGCTGCGCCAGCGAAAACCCAACGGCCCCTGGATGATCATAAGGTCTCCGGTCGGCGTGCCATTGACGCGGACGCGCACACCCTTGTCGTGTGACTTGGGTTGGGCCGGATCGTCGGTTGCGTAATAGATGCGGTTGACCGTGCTTGGCTGGCAGGGATCCGGCGCGGCAGGGAAGGTGAAATCGGCGTAGCAGCCTTCCTCGCGCAGGATGGTCAACTCGTTGTTGATGCCGCAGCCGAATCCGGTGGGATGGCTGTTGTCCAGCGCCCAGTTGCCATGGATGAAGGCCCAGAGCGGCTGGCCGCTCTGCGCATCGCGCGGCAATGCATCGTGATGGTCAGCCAGCAATTCAGTGAAGCGTTTGAGCGTGGCGCGCAGGTTCTGCTCGGTGTCCTTGTCGTGATGCAGATGGATCTCGATCTCGCCAAGCTGCATGCGGCACATCTCGACCAGGGCATCGAGATGTTCGGGGCGATACTCCTCCTCGGGATAGAAGAAGGTGTGCACCGGCGGGCGGCCATCGGCATCGCGATGGTTTGCGCAGAGCTTCGGATAATCCTGCCGCCAGCGCGCCACGCGTGCGCATTCGATAGCGTAGGGCGGCTTGCCCCAGCCTGGCTCGTAGTGATCGACAAAGCAGAACATCAGATGCCGGGTTACGCCCTCAGGCGGCCGACTGCCGCGCCAATCCTGGCGCATCCATCCAAGCAACCAGCCACTGACATTGCGTTTGCGCATCTGCTGGAGGACCGCAGCCGCCGCAGCAAGCAGGATGATGGCAAACAAGATCAGGAATACGCTCATGGACTGAACCGGCTACGGAAAGTTGGAGGGACGAACGAGGCCGCTCAGGCGACAAAGGCATTCTGATAGCGGACGATCAGGTAGATGACAACGATGCTGATGAACATCACGCGGAGGGTTGAGCCGATCCAGGGCACATCGGGCGCCTGTGTCTCGACATTGTCATTCCATGTCTTCTGGGCGCAATGCCAGCTGGCGATGCACAGGCCGAGCAGGACGTACAAGGTGGGCTGAAAAGTCCGCGATAGAAACAGGGCGCAGGTCAGAAATCCGAGCAGGGACAGGCGCAGGAGGACCGCCCAGCGCCTTTCGGGACTGTCCACCGGCGACAGTTCCGCCGCCTGACCCATTTCCTTGAGGGAAAGCACGATCATGCCGACCCAGAAGAAATAGCCGAACAGACCCAGCTCGGCAAAGCAGAGCACGAATGAGTTGTGGGCCGTGTAGTAGAAGTGTTCGGTGAAGTTGCCAAAGCCGACGCCGAAAATCGGGTGCGCACCGAGCATGACCAGACCTTCGCTCCACGCGGCGATACGTCCACCAGCCGAGGCCTCGCCGGACGAAAAACTGCGGCCTCCGGTGAATCCGAGCACCGCAACCGCCACACCAAACAGCGCGAGCAGGATGCCGGCACGCACTCCCCCGAGCTTGCGCATCAGCCCGAACAGCATGATGACGCCAAGGCCGAGGATGGCGCCCCGTGAGTGGGTCAGGTAACTGGCATAAACAAGCAGGGCGCACGGCACCCAGATCCGCACCAGGTTGCGCACGGAGCGGCGACGCAACCAGGCACCCATGAGCATTGGGAGGACCATCACGATCGCTTGCGAGAAGTCGTTGGGATCACTCAGGAAGCCCCAACTGTGGATGCGCCACAGAGTCGTGCCTGAATCATCGTCGGCGGGTATGACATCGCTGGGGACAACGGCGAGTTCGTCAGTAACCTGGCCGTGCTCGGCCACCACAAGATCGTCGCGCATGAATCCATCGTGATAGGCGGCAATGCCGGCAACCGAGAGTAGAACCATGCATAGCACCAGTAGGCCGCAGGCCATGCGCAGGCGCTCGATGCTGGTCACGACGAGAATCGTGACCACGAACAACAGGGTGGGAGCACTGAACTCGATCAGGGCCGGCAATGCCCCACCGGCCCAGCCGGTGGCGACACGCGAAAGCACGATCGCGGTCATGAGCGCGCCGAGCAGGAGCAGATGGCGTGCGCGCGCAGCCATGACGCCCGTGCGCACGGCATCGAAGATTGAAAAGGCGAGGACGATCAGGGAAAAAACCAGCACCGGCCGATACTCGGCAAGTTGCGGCGCAAAAGCTTCAATAGGATGAAGAAAAGTCAGCGCGAGCAAAATCAGGTACGACGTGAAAATCATGGTGGCGGCAGGACATCGGCGGATTGGGGCGGCGCCTTCGCGCCAGCCGGTGGCTTGCCGAATTTTTCCTTGAGCGCCAGAAACGGACGCTCGACAAGAAAATATGAGGCGCTGGCTGCGGCAAGCGCGAGCACGATATTTTGCGGGAACGCAGTAAACCAGCTGGTTCCGCGAAAGTACAGGAATGGTTCCTGCCAGAGGTAAAGCGAATAACTGAGCACACCGAGTGCAATCAGCGGCCGCGTATTAAGCACGCGGCCCGCCAGCGACCGGGGATGGCTGATCACATGCAACAGGAGCAGGACGATGCCGAAATTGGCCAGTGTCTGGCCGGCGATATAAGCCAATGGCCGCGAGATGAAGGCGGCGCCGTAGCCGATCGCGATGCACAAGCCGCCCAGCGGAATCGCCGGCCAACGCGTCAACTTCTGCACGAGCGGGTGGTCCATCAGGCGGTTGTAGGTGATCGCGGCCAGACAGCCCATGGCCAGTGAGTCGCAGACCGCCTGGAACTCGCGACTCAAGGCCAGCTCCGGACGATCGATCAGGTACATGCCCAGGCGAATGAACGGCACGACGAGAATCGTCACCATGACGCCGCGCATGCCGTAGCGCAGGCCCCAGAAATACAAGGCGAAGGGCCACAGGAAATAAAACTGCTCCTCAACCGAAAGCGACCACTGGTGGTTGAAGTACCAGTTGTAGTCGAGCTGGTAATTGGCCGTGAACGTGAGCACGTGGATCAGGTCCGGAATCGCCGTTGCCACATGGGTTTCGGACAGGTGATGGTAGGTGAGGTCGATGACCCCGCCCAGGTAAAGCATCCACATGACCCCGATATAGAACAAGGCTGCCGGCAGGATGCGCAGTGCCCTGCGGATATAGAAAAGCTTGATCCTTATGCCGCCATGTCGATCAATGTCGCGCAGCAGCAAGGTGGTGATCAGGAAGCCCGAGATGATGAAGAAGAAGCGCACTCCGACATTGCCCAGCGATGTAAACGCGGGTCGGTCGAGAAATGCAGGTGCGAGACGCGTCGATGCGGCGTGTGCGAAAATCACCAGCGCGATCGAAAACGCGCGCATGCCGTCCAGTGAGGGGATGTGCAGAGGAAGTCGTGGCGCGGTCTGATTGGCCATGGTCTTCAAATTTCCTGTCCAGGGCAGCGCCATTAATGGATATTGAACCCAGCCGCGGACGTTAGCAGATTGCTCCGGCGTTGTATTCTTCCCGCATCCAATCGAGCTTCACCATCCGCATCGGCCATGACTCCGGTGTTGCCTGAAATGGACTAATAGACGATGCCGGATTCACCTGCCGCTGCCGACCCCCGACATGTTCTCTACCATCACCGCACCCAGGGCAAGGCGGTTGAAGGCGTGCACATCCGCGGCATCACCGATGCCCTGCGTGCGGACGGCCACATGGTTGACATCCTGTCCCTGCCCGGTGCGGATCCGTATGCCAGTCCCAAGGCGATGTCACCGACGCGCCAGGCCACCTGGTGGATGCGCCTGGTCTCGAAGCTGCCAGAGCCGTTTTTCGAGCTGGCCGAAGTTGCCTACAACGCGGTGGTCGCCTGGCGCATCCTGAACTGGCTACGGCGTAATCCGGATGTGGATTTCATCTACGAGCGCTACTCGCTGTTCCTGTTTGCCACGGTCTGGATCGCCCGCCGGCGCAAGCTGCCGATCATCCTTGAAGTCAACGACTCGGCGATCGTCACCCGCGTGCGCCCCTTGTTCTTCCAGCGCCTGGCCATGACCATCGAGCACTGGCTCTTCCGCAAGGCCAGTGGCCTGGTTTTCGTATCCACGGTGTTTCGGGATCGAGCACTGGCGGCCCATGGTGAATTGGCGCCGACCATCATCACGCCCAATGCGGCCAACATCGACAAGTTCAGCTTTACGGCCGAGCAACGTGATCGCGCCCGCGCACAATGGGATCTTGATGGTCACGTGGTGTGTGGATACCTCGGTGCCTTCGTGCCATGGCATGCGATCGATGCCTTCGTGCACAAGATTGCGCCGCGGCTGGCCGAAGCACCGCATTTGAAACTGCTGCTGGTCGGGGATGGCGCCACCTATCCGGCGCTGAAGGAATTTGTCGCCGAGCACGGCATCGGCGATCAGGTCGTGCTTTCCGGTCGTGTCTCCCATGACGAAGTGCCAGGCCTGCTCGCGGCCATGGACATGGCCATCCTGCCGAATGCCGGCGACTACACGTCACCGGTCAAACTGTTCGAGTTCATGGCCTGTTCGATCGCCCCGATCGCCCCGGATTTCGATCCGATCCAGGAAGTTCTGGTTGAAGGCGAGACTGGCTGGATGTTCAAGGCCGGCGATCTCGAAGCCGCTGTCGAGAAGGTCCTTGCCCACAGCAGCAAGCCGGAGGAACTGGCGCGCGTTGGTCGTGCAGCGCGCACCTATGTCACCAACGAAAGGCAGTGGAAGCACAATATTCGCCAGTTGATCGACTTTCGCGATTCGCTGAAATCCGGATGATCGGCCAAGTGTTGTCTGTCAAGTCGCTGATCGGCGCCGTCTGATCGAAGCCATTCTCGAAAATCAAATTCCCGGCGGGCGCACAACTGGCCATCATGTTTTCTGGCGCGGAGAGGTTTGCCGAGAGACTGGATCCTCCAGCTTCCTGTTTGGCGAGGGGTGCCGCGCGAAGCGTGCTTTCCATGCGGAAATGACCATCCTCCGAGGTCACTTCAGCGTGCTCGACAGGCCGGAGGATGGTACTGCCCGTGATGCGCGTGTGGTCGGATGCGCAAGCCGCACCTGCGAACAACAGCAGGTGAGTCCGATACACAGTTGAAGGTTCATGGCTTCACCTTTGCTTCAGGGGCTTCCAACCGGGCGCGCAACGAGGCGTTTTCTTTTTCGGCTCTTCCGGAACTCGTGTGGGTGGCCCATCGCCACCCAACAGTCGACAGGCCAGTGCCGCGAATCCATGAACGTCGGTCGCCGCCGTGCTGCGTTCGCCGCGCACCTGCTCCGGCGCGCACAGGCCAGCATGTAGCCGACGTTGGTGGCGGTTGCGTTGGCGTGCAGCAACGCCAGCAAGTCACTGTCGCCAGGCGACTGCGCTGGCTCACTCGTCATCGAGTACCCCGGAAAGCAGCGCGCGAGCCTGCAACCAGTCGCGGCGAACTGTTTTTTCGGTCGGGCCGAGCAGTTCGGCAATTTCCTGATTTTCAAATCCGGCAAGGAATCGCATCTCGACGACTTGCACCAGCCGAGTGTGCTGGACGCGCATGGTCGTCAATGCCGCATCGATGGCCAGCAAGCGATCCATGTCCCGCTCTTCGAATGCGATGGGGGCATCGTCTGTCAGACTGACCCGCGGAGCATCGCGATTCCGTGCACGGCGCGAACGAATGTGATCGATCAAGGTGTTGCGCACGGCCCGCGCAAACAGCGCGAAGTGGCGTTCGCGCTCCGCACCTTCATGTCCGGAGGCAATTCGCAGAAATGCTTCGTTGACCAGCGCGGTTTTATTCAGCGGGGCGACCGGCATCCATCTGCGCTGGCCAGCGGCAATGGCACGCAAACGGGCATAGGCCGCAGGCAGCAAGGTCTGCTCCAGATTCCCGGCCGGATCGGACTCAGGGGTCAGGACATGGTGGGCGCCGACGCAGGAACACTTGAACCCGGCCCGACTGGCAGGAAATTGTCATTCATGATTGCGGACGAGATTGCCCGCCTGGACGTCGGCTTGGGCCGGTGGAACTTGCCGAGACATGCCGCTCAACCTGGCGGCGCTCACTGACCACCTGCTCGCAAACAGCCAGGGTTTCGCGCCCGACATCGTCCCAGGTGCGACGCATGGCGGCGGCAATGGCGTCGTGATCCCAACTGCGTTCCAGTGCCTCATCGATTGCTTGCTCCAGCGCATCGACATTGCGTGCGGGAATCAGTATTCCGTTTGTGGCATCGATGATTTCGCGCGTGCCGCCGACATCCGTGGCGACCACGGGTCGGCCACAGGCGATTGCTTCGACAACCACGTTGGGATAGCCCTCGGACCAGCTTGGCAAGGTCAGCAAATCAGCGGCACCGATCCATTCGGCGACCTGTGCGGGCTCGCATCCTCCTGACAGGATGACGCTTGCGTCCAGTCCGCTGGCGGAAATCAAGGTGCCAAGTTGTTCGCGCATGACGCCATCGCCAATCAGGGCCAGACGCAGATTCGGCTTGCGCCGGACCAGGCGACCGTGCGCTTCGATCAGCTCACGCATGCCCTTGCTTTCAACCAGGCGACCGACGTAGATCACCAGTTCCGTTTCGGGCTTGATGCCGAGCTTCTCGCGCATCGCGGCACGATCAAGCGGGCGGAAGATGTCGGTATTGAAACCATTGCTGATGGTGTGCGTGCGGTCGGCGCTTGCATTGAACTGATCGATGGCGGCGACGCGCATGGCCTTGCTCACCGTCAGCAGGGCATCGACGCCGGCAATGGTCCGGCGCGTCATCACGGCATTGATTCCCGAGCGCACATGGATGTCCGAGCCGCGTGCACCGACGATGCAGGGCACGCCGAGGTTTCTTGCAGTACGCAGAGCAGCATGGCCATCGGGATAGACCCAATAGGCGAGCACCAGGTCCGGCGCGAAGCGGCGTACCCGTGGGGTCAGCAGGCGGCTGGCAACGACGCCGTTGAGCAAGCGGGAAAGCCCCGGAATGGCCGGATAGCTGAAGGCCTCCACATCGAGGCCCTCGATGCGATAGTCCGGCCCGATGTCATCGTGCAGAAAGCTGCGCGGTGCGAGGCCGGGCAAGCGCGGATAGCGCGGCTGGATAAACCAGGTTCGCACCTCGGTGAGACGCGACAAGGCGCGCGCGGTCTCGTAGATGTAGCGCCCGCGTGTCTGGTCATGCGCAACCGGCAGCATCGGGGTGACCAGGGCAATGCGGGGCGAACTCATGATCTCGCCCCGATGGTCCGGAGCGATGGGTTCAACCCCCGCGATTCCGCCGACATGATCCGGCGCTCAGGCATTGAGCAGTTTCCGTTCCCACGCCAGTGCCGTGGCGACGATGAAATCGAGGTCGTCGTGACGCGGTTGCCAGTCCAGGGTCGATTTCAGCTTGTCGCAACGCGCAATGAGCATCGGTGGATCGCCAGCACGACGCGGCTGTTCGGAAACATTGAGGGGCTTGCCATTGACGCGCGCGACGGCATCGATGACCTCGCGCACGCTGTAGCCGTGGCCATAGCCACAGTTGAGCAGGGTCGATTCACCGCCTGCGCGCAGATAGTCGAGCGATTTCAGGTGGGCAGCGGCGAGATCATCGACGTGGATGTAGTCGCGGATGCAGGTTCCATCCGGCGTGTCGTAGTCGGTACCGAATACCGACAGTTGTGCGCGCTTGCCGACGGCTTGCTCACAGGCGACCTTGATCAACAGGGTCGCATTCGAGGTCGACTGCCCGATGCGGCCACCCGGATCGCAACCAGCAACATTGAAGTAACGCAGGATGGCGTGCCGCATCGGCGTGGCGGCCGCGAGGTCGCGCAACATCCACTCACTCATCAGTTTCGAGCTGCCGTAGGGATTGATCGGCTGGGTCGGCGTGTTTTCATCCGCGATACCGCTGGCCGGCATGCCGTAGACCGCCGCCGTCGAAGAGAACACGAACTGGCCGACGCCGGCAGTGGAGCAGGCAGCAAGCAGGTTGCGCGTGGCACAGGTGTTGTTGGAATAGTACTTGAGCGGATTGCTGACGGATTCCGGCACGATCGTATGCGCGGCGAAATGCATGACCGTATCAATGCCGTGACGTTTCAGCAGTCGGTCAACCAGGTCGCGATCCGCCGTATCGCCAACCACCAGTTCCGCGCCAATCACGGATTCGCGGAAACCGGTGCTGAGGTTGTCGAGCACAACCACGCGTTCGCCACGCTCAGCGAGTTGGCGCACGACATGGCTGCCGATGTAGCCGGCACCGCCGGTGACCAGGATGGTATTCAACTTGGTTCCCTTTGCATGCCGGGCAGGGATGGCATCAGGTTCTTCATCATCGGGAGTAGATCAGCCGCACGTAGGCGCTACTTTCATGGTAGGAAAGAGCGTCAGTCTGATCCTTGCGTTCGTTGCGGGCGATATCCACGCGCCAACCCCAGTGCCGGCTCATCTGCTGCCGCAGATAGGCGCCAAACAGGGTATCCCGCGTGTCGACGTTGCCGACCTGGTAATCGCGTCGGATGATGCCGGCGAGGACGCCCAGGGTCAGGTTCGGTCGCAGCTTGTAGGCCAGATCGACCCGGCCCTCAAGCTCGTTGCGATCGGAATCGATGGCGCTGTCGCTGATGTAGCGGATGGTGCCGAAAGAAACCGCGGAAATCAGGCTGATGCGCACCGTTTCCAGCGCGTAACGGCCTTCAATACGATGATTCTTGTAGACATCCGGGCTGATCGCGGCACCGCCGATGCTGATTCCGCCGAATCCGTTCCCGATGTCGGCGTTGCTGATGGCGAGGCTGGTTGCAGCGTCGGAAATATCCCGGTAGACGCCGAGCCCGAATGTGTTTTGTGCACTCGCGCGCCAGTTCAAGTTGGCCCGGATCAACGCAGCGTTGATATGCTCGCCACGGTCGAAATCGAAGTGCGAGTAGCCCAGCGCGACATCCAGATCCAGCTGCGACAGCTTCTGGGTGTAGCCCGCGTAGCCGGCGTAACGCGTGTAGTCCGATTGCTGGCTGTTGTTGTCATAGTTGATCTTCGAAGCCTCCAGATTCGCGCTCAGGCGCCTTGTCGAATCGAGGTCCTTGAGTGCCCGCAGGGCGGCACTGAGACGACCGGAATTGAATTCATCCGTGGTCTGCGCGTAGCTGTCGGTGTAACGCAGCTCAGCCTGGCCCATGGTGGATTGGCCAAGGCGGAATTGCAGGGTTGGCCCGGTCGAAAACACATTGGTCTGTTGCAGGTTGTCCGGCGAGTCGGGCAGGCGAAGATTGATCGGATTGAGACCAAGGCTGTCGGCAAAGCTCCATTTCAGGCGTTCCGGAATCAGGGTCCAGTCGACCACTCCATCGAGGGTGCCGCGAAACTCGTTGCCAAACGCGCCGCCCAGATAGTCCCGGTATTCGACCAGTCCGTTCACCTGTGCCCGCACAATCGAACCGTCTTCGCTGAAGCGGAATGCGAGTTGCGGAATCAGCAGGTTCTCGGCAACCGGATCGACCGCGCTCAGGTTGATGTTGTCACTGTGCAGGTAGCCGATTTCCGCCGTGTAATCCAGGCGCGCGGCAAGTGCTGCGGATGAGGCCGTGAGTATCAGAAACGCGGGTGCCAGAACGCGGTCGATGCGCATGTCAGAACCTCCCATTCCTGCCACTCAGGGCAGTTGATTGACAACGATGCCGGCCAGCTTGCGCGGGTCGAAATCCGCCGCGTGCTTGCGGATCAGGCTTGGCGAATCCCTGCCACTGCCAGTCACGAGGACAACGAAATCCGCGAGTTCGGAAAGGATGCGTGCATCCGGCGAACCCTTTACCGCAGGACCATCAAGGAAGATATATCGATCGGCATAGCGTGTGCGCAGCGAATCCATCAGGGTCCGCATGCCGAACGAGGAGAAGTATTCGCCGCTCATTTCGCGTTTGCGCCCATTGGGAATCAGGCGAAGTCGGGAAATCCCGGTGTGATGGAGTATCTTCTCTATGCCCAGTTGTGGGTGCTCGAGGTAGTCGATGAGACCGCTACTTGCGGCATCAACGCCCAGCGCCGCGTGTTGCGAGGGGTTGCGCAGGTTGCAGTCGATCAGCAAGGCCGTCTTCGCCTCGTCGAAGGCGAATGCAGCGGCCAGGTTGCGCGCAACGAAACTGCCGCCCGACATGGGGCTGATCGGCGCCACCATGGTCACGAAATTTCCTTCGCCACCCAGGGCCAGCAGGCGTGTGCGGATTTCGCGGAATGCATCCACCTGGGCACGATCCGTTTGCTCGGGGTGGATGATCCGGCGATCTTCGAGCGCGCGACCTGACAGTGGGTGGGGCTCGACCATCCTGGCGATCGAGCGTGATCCGCTGGCGCGTCGGGTGATCCCGCTGCCCCCCGCGTCGAGCGCGGCGCCGATCGGGTTGGCTGGGCCCAGTTCCTCGTGCGAACTAGTCATGAGAACTTCATCACTCTGGACCAGTAGACAAGGACATAGGCTGCGATGACCGCAACGACCATTGACGCGGAAAACAGGAGGCGCGCGCGACTTCTCATCTTTTCGCGTGCCGTGGAAAATGCAGGAATACTGGCCAAGACAACCAGTCCTGTCGTGCGTTCGAGCTGGCGTGCACTGCGGATGCGCGGGTCAAACTGGACCAATGCGTAAAGCAGGCCGAACGGAATGACGATCGCAAGGACAAGGCCGCCCATGGCGAAATGAACAAGGCGCAAGCCTGAGGGGCGCAGGGGCAGGATGGCCGGATCCTGGATTCGAAACTGCAGGCCGCGTTGTTCCTCGTCGAGCACCATCGACACGCGTGCATTCTCGCGCCGCTTGAGCAGATCCTGATAGATGTCGCGATTGACCTCGTAATCGCGGGTCAGTTCGGCCAGCGCGCTTTCCGATGCGGCGATGCGGCGGCTTCGATCGAGTTCCTCATTGAGCATGCTCTGGTTGGAGCTGAACCGGGTCCGGGTTGCGGCCATTTCCTGGCGAAGATCGGCCAGGCGCCCCTTGAGAGTCTGGTAGAGCGGGTTGAACTGGGCTTCGTCGGAGAGCGTCTGCTTTCCGGCCTTGGCCAGGTTGTGACGCTCCTGCTCACTCTGGATCTGTTTCTTGATGTCTTCCATCTGCATGCGCGTGCGCACCACATCCGGATACTGGTCGGTGTAGGTCAGCAGCAAACGGTCCAGCTGGTTCTGCAAATCGATCAATTGGGCCCGGTACAGGCCCTCGCGGGTTTGTACCGCGGTCACTTCCGACTCTCCCGAAAGCTGCGAGAGCAGGGCGCCTTCGCGTGATTGCTGCTCCATCATGTCGGTGCGCGCCTGCTCGACCTGGGCACGCAGGGCGCTGATCCGTGAGTTGGCATCGGTCGCGCTGCCCGGTTGGGCATCCGCATTTGCAGAACGATACTTGAGCAAACCCTCTTCAGCCGAGGTCAGTTTCTTGTGGTAATCGGTGACCTGGTTGTCGATGAACTCGAACGCATCGCGGCTCTCGCGCTCCTTGGCCGCCCGACTTTCCTCGATGAGCAATTCGGCGAAACGCTGGGTCACCTTGAAAGTGCGCTCGGGATCCGAATCGCGGTAGGTGATCTGGACCAGTTCCGGCCTCGGACTGTTGACCTGGGTGCGGTCCTTGATCTGCTCCATGAGCCGATCCTGCTCGATTGGCGTCGGATGGGATTCCATCCAGCCACCGGTGACCAGTATGTCAGCCAGGACCTTGCGCCCGAAAATGACCTGGCGGGCCATTCCGGCACGATCTGAAACGCCGGTGGGTACGGCGCGCCCCTCAAGCAGCGGCGTGATGATGTCGCTGCTTTGGGCGAGGATCGAAGTGGTCGCCACATAGGATTTCGGCCAGAGCAAGCCAGCGACGAGCGCGATCAACGCGATTCCAGCAAAGATCAGGCTCAGGGACGTACTGAATCGCCGACCCTCCCTGATGAAGAGCGGCAGCATTTCTGCGATCGGTGTTGGCGCAGTATTCAACATGGTTCAGTCGGCAGTCCGTAGCGGTTTCGACAATCCGGGTCAGAATGCTCGTTCGGGAACGGTGATGACATCGCCTGGCTGAACTTTGTAGTTCGACTCGAGATCACCCTTCTCCAGGATTCGATCCAGGCGCACCGGAAAGGCGCGCGTGGTCTCGCCGTCCTTGCGGTACAACTCGGTGCGCCCTGCGGCGGCAAACTCGTTGGTTCCGCCGGCGGCAAGCACCGCATCCAGAATCGTCATGCCCTGGCGATACGGCACCGAAATGGGTGTCCTCACAGCGCCGGTCACGCGAACTCGCGACAAGTATTCATGGCTGCGCAGCTGGTCGATGATCACGGTGACTTGTGGATTGCGCACAAACTTCTCGAGCGCGGTCTTGATCTCGACAGAAACCTCTTCAGGGGTGCGGCCACCTGCTTCGACATCGCCGACCAGAGGTACTGAAATGCGTCCATCCGGCCGCACAGGTACGGTCACGTCGAGATCCGGGTTCTGCCAGACCGCTACGCGAATGACATCATCCACACCGATCCGATAGGCGTCGACAGCCTGCGCTTCCGGATTTATCCTGGGCGTACTCCCTGGCTGCGGCCCGCTCGCACACGCAGCCAGCAACAACACCAGCGCACCGACAGAAAGCCTGCTCAAGATCTTCATGGGATCTCCAAAATGCTCATGCTGCTGGAAACCGTGAAACGTATCACAAATTGTGTCCGGCTCCTGCTTTAGGTGCCAAAGTAGCTGCGGTACCAGTCGACAAATCGTGCAATCCCGTCCTCGACGCTGGTCGCCGGCGTGTAACCGGTATCCCGGGTCAGTTCGGTGACATCGGCGAAGGTATCCGGTACATCGCCCGGTTGCATTGGCAGCAGGTTCTTCGTCGCCTTGCGCCCGATGCAATCCTCGATCACTTCGATATAGCGTGACAACGCGACCGGCTGGTTGTTGCCGATGTTGTAGACGCGATACGGGGCGGAGGAGGAAGCCGG